>CAZVHN010000610.1:0-2934 GCA_964626895.1 uncultured Chloracidobacterium sp.
CAGGCACCAACAAAATCGAGGTTGTTTCGTTGGACCATCAATCATGGTTGTTTTAGGGCTTTTTCAACAGCCTCGTTAGACCCCATCCGCGAACTGTCAGCGGCCCTGGACGCCGCTACGGCAACGCCGTACAATGCCCTCATGTTCGAGTTTATCGAGGCGCCTTCTTTCACGAAGACTCTGGGGCAGTATCTCGATGACGACGAATACGCGAAGCTCCAGCACCACCTCAACGAGCATCCCGAGTTGGGCGTCATCGTCCCTGGGTCAGGCGGAGTACGCAAACTCAGATGGCGCGGGGAAGGCCGGGGCAAACGGGGGGGCCTGCGAGTCATCTACTATCTGCGGCTGGCTCGGGAAGAGATCTGGATGCTGACCATCTATGGCAAGAACGTGCGGGAGAACATGCCTGCGCACTTGCTCAAGGCAATGAAAGAGGCGATTGAACATGCGAAAGATGACTGAGAAACAACTGGCCCGATGGGAGAAGACTCGCAACATCGGGGACGAGATCCTGGAAGGTATCCGCGAGATCAAGGCTGGTCGTGTTGGTCGCCGGTACACCATTGACTCCTATCCGATCGTGCGGGCGCGGGAGAAGTCCCGGCTCTCTCAGGCCCAGTTTGCGGCACTACTGGGGGTGTCCGTTCGTACCCTCCAAGACTGGGAGCAGGGCCGCCGTGAACCAAGTGCTGCGGCAAAGACGCTCATCAAGATCGCGGCGCTACACCCACGGGTGTTGAAGAAGATCGCGGCGTGAAACAGATGCGGTCTAACAAGCCATTCAACCGGAGCGCCCAACAGCGGTGCTATTGAGTTCTCGTCGCGCCGCGCGCGGCGGCGCCCAGCTACGCTGAGCGTTGAGACTGTATAAAAAGTCCGAAGTCGATCGACACAAGAAATTAGACGCGATATGAGCCGCGATTCGATAGGATTGGACTCAACGATCGACTGCACTGCGATCCCTTCGCAGAACGCCTCGTCGAGCGCGGCAGCGGCAATATTGTCAGGCACCAACAAAATCGAGGTTGTTTCGTTGGACCATCAATCATGGTTGTTTTAGGGCTTTTTCTACAGCCTCGTTAGAGCGCACCAACGCAATGGTCGACAGCTCATATCCAGTATGGGGCGCAGTGTTACTGGTGTTTCTCGGCTGGTTGCTAGGATTATTGGGGCCGATAATTGTCGACGCCATAAAGAAGAAGCACCGCAATGTCGAAATTCGAAAGGCGATCCTCGCTGAGCTCCACGAAGCCCGTAACCGTCTCGCTGCGACTATATTTCTTATCGAAACTCGATTCGGTACGTTTGATAGACCTCTGCTTGAGTGGCTTCTCCCCGTGCTAGATAGCTACAGAGGTGCAAATCCGAGTCCGGATGTCATTGCTACCATTCGCCAACTCCTGACTGCGAACGACGCGGAACTTGCTGCTCTCGCGCGGCGCGCGCAAGCGCCTGCCGGTGTGGCGCTTGGGGTAAAGAAGTATTCGATCCGGTATCTCGATTCGCGTCTTGCCGACCTGGGCGGATTTAGCGAGACAGCGCAAGCGTTATTGGTCGATATTCGCGCGCGATTTGACCTATACAACGAAGAAGTAGATCAAGCTCGGTACTACTTCCAGCTTACCTACCAACCAGGTGTAACGCCCGAAAACCACGCTTTAGCTGGCCAGTCCGTTACGGCCGGCTACCGCAACATGCGGACACAAGCTCGCCAGATCATTGAGCGTATTGACCAGTTGAGCACGCTGTAGTGACATGCGCTCTAACAGCACGGTGACGAGCGAGGCGCCGATCAGGGCGAAAGCCGTAAGGCGATGACTGGCGAGGGTGCGCATGGTGTGGTTGAAGTCAAACTCCGCCAATGCTAACGCAGAAAGGCCGTTGCGATCCTGAATTCAAAAGCGTTGACGCAAAGGACGCAGAGGAACGGCAAGAAAGGGCGCAAAGGAAATCAGGACTTGGTGAGAAGCAGGTACTTGAGGAATGGCGCGTGCCGAGATTGCGGACTCGCAGCACCTGAGGCATCAAACCTAGATAAAATCGTCGTATGCTGTCCAGCTCGCCCTGCCACGATCAAGCCTCAAAATACGCTCGATCTGGACTATTCAAGGCGCTCGACAGCTTCGCCGAACTTGAACGCCGCATCGGGCAGCTCGCCACCGAGAAAGAACGAGGCGACGCCTTCGAGGTCTTTGTCGAGGCATACCTAAGCACGGATGAAATGGCCCAGGCCGAGGAGGTCTGGGTCATTGGCAAGGTTCCCGGTGAAATCCGGCGGAAACTCAACCTTCCCGCCATGGACTACGGCTACGACGGGGTATTTCGGACGAAGCTGGGGGAGCTAGTCCCGTACCAGGCGAAGTTCCGCTCGGAACGAGCACCACTACCCTACTCCGAACTGGCAACATTCTTTGGAATCTCGGAGAAGGCCGATCGTCGCGTCGTCCTGACGAACTCGATTGCGATTTCCGTAGTCGCTGAATCCCGTACGAGTTTCCAGACCACTCGCGGTGGCGACTTCGATCGCCTGGATGCCGCGCAGCTTGCTCTAATCGCAACCTGGATCGAGGGCGTACCACCAGCGCCTCAGATAAGGGAGCCGCGCCCTCACCAGAAAGTCGCACTGGCAGACATCGAGCGGGAGTTCTCCGAGCATGATCGAGCGACGGTCGTCATGGCTTGCGGCACAGGCAAAACGCTCGTCGCGCTTTGGGCAGCCGAATCCGCGCAACCTCAGCGCGTCCTTGTGCTGGTTCCATCCCTCAACCTGCTGCGACAGACATTGCACGAATGGGCCAAATGGACGAATTGGGGTGAGCGGTTCCGCTACCTGTGCGTTTGCTCTGACCCGAAGGTAGCCAAAGGAATCGACGAGATCGAAATCCGTCCCGAGGACGCGGATTTTCCGGTGAGGACTGATCCGGCCATCGT
>CAZVHN010000611.1:0-3734 GCA_964626895.1 uncultured Chloracidobacterium sp.
CCAGGGTTTCCGTAAGCTGGTTTTGTGGGACATTCACGACGCTGGAAAACGGGAACAGAAATTCCTTGTTGGCGAGCGGATGAGCCGGGTCCTCACAGTAAACTATGGTCGGGAGCAGATACGAGCAAGCGTTCCAGCTCATTAATCGCCCCTCCTTGCGGTGAGCGGCGGTGACGTCGCGAGCGCCTGGCTCTGCCAGTCCTTGATCGATGATTTGTGAGATGCGTGAAGCGACTTTGGGATCTGCGAAAGGGGCTAGTTGTGCCGCTTCGTCTTCGGCAGCTCGCGGAAAGATTCTCGCCAGACGTTCTGCCAGCGCCTCGCTGATCTCTTCGGCGTGCGCGGGTGTCCAAACGGATGATGCATTAACGCAGGAACGCCCGCCATTTTCAACAATCGACGCGACCATCACATCCAGATACTTCTCCCATTCATCGACGCAGTCTTCGCCCAGAATGACTTTGCTGTAACCCGGGCCGTGAATTTCCACGCGGGAGTCGCTCTCCCACACACCGATCGCAGACGTATCTCCGAACATCATTCCCCGACCACAACTGCGCAGGATCTCTCCAGCGGCCGCGTGATCCGCAGGATAGAAACTGAACGCTTCTTTCGGTGCACCAGCCTTAATTAGAGCTTGCACAATTCTGTAGGGAGTCCACGGCTCGGCGCTACCGGGCTTCAGAACCAGGGGAATTTTTAGTGGGAAGGCCGGAATCCAAAGCGAGTGTACGCCAGGGGAGTTATTTGGCAGTACGACCCCCAGGGATTCTGCGCAGGGAAAAAAGCTGACGGCATGGCCCTCAACTTCTCCGAAGCCGCGGTCCAGAAGTTCCCAATCAATGTTGCGGGTCAATCCGTTCAGCACGTTTTCCATTTCGGCGAGCATGCTGCGGATCTTCTGCATGTTTTTCCGGACCATCACGTGTGGCAAACCCGTCGTCGCCGAAACTTGCTTCAGATAATCTTCCGGTGTCTGCGGCTCCGTGCCGAGGAACAGCGTGTCGTCCAGGAAGTGATCAGCCGCGTGCCGGCACATCGCCACTAACTCGGCAGTTGAAAAGCGCGCCAGTTTGGCGCGGGCCATTCCTTGATCGCGAAGATCACGCCGAATCAGACCCGCGTTAGCCTGGCTGACCTCGACAAACGTCTCGCGTGTTTGGTGGTGCGGTACGAGCGCAACATCAAGGCTTGTGTACGGTTCACCGTGACGAAGTATGGGGATTTTGATCATTGCCAACTTCCAATTGCCAACTGCCGATGATGATTTTTCAGCGTGATGCTGGGAGCGCAGGCGTCTCGCCTGCCGACTCGAGCACCACTCGATCTACCTGGTGACTAATCTCCTCGCGCTGGCGCGCTCACTGCAGGCGAGACGCCTGCGCTCCCAGCAGCTCAGTAAACACCCTCGACGACAGTGCCCTGCATTCCGGCGAAGGGTCTCACATTGCGTACACCGTCCCACGGATAGAGCTCGCAGGGCGGTTCTCTTTCAGCTTCGTCCCGCTCAAGAAAACGCGGCATGAAAAACTCTTTCGTTAACGTCGTCAAACGAACGCGACCCGTCTCGCCATAATTAACAACCCTATCTGCATTATCCGGATCCACTACCTCAATCATCGCGCGCGGAAGGGGCGGGTAGTAGATGATAGCGTAGTTATCTTCTGGGATCCGCGGCTTGTGTACAGCCAAACCCATCAAGGTGTTGCCGTAGGTAGCGGCGAAGTAAGCCCCGTCAAGCAGCTCTTCGACTGCAAAACGATGGAACTGTGGCGTCATCTCCGTGCCGCCGCAAAAGACGCCCGTGATGCCGAGCTTCTTGAGCGAGACCTTTTCGCACAATGCTTCCAGCAGTTTGGGAGTGGTGAACAGGCAACGAATGTTGTCATGGGCACGCAGCAGAGTGAGACCTTGCTCGATCACGTGCTGCTTGTACTGCTCGGCCATCTTTGGCTGGCCCATCTTCAATAGCTTGATCACCCAGCGCGGATCGAGATCGACCATGAAACAGATGCCGCCGCGATATTGCGCCAGGTGTTCGACCGCCAGCCGTAAGCGCCGTGGGCCAGTTGGACCGAGCGATAACCAGTCAGTCCCCTTGGGAAAGTACTCATCGGGTAGGGTCGCGCTGAAGGCTTCGTAGTCGAGACGAAAATCCTCGATATTGATCCGAGATTTTGGAACACCTGTGCTGCCGCCCGTTTCGAACGTATAGACCGGGCGACCGGCATAACCTTTCGGTACCCAGCGGCGCACCGGCCCACCGCGCAGCCATTCATCCTGAAAAGGGCCTAACTTCGAGAGATCGTCGTAGGTTTGGACTGCCTCTCGCGGATCAAATGAAAGTGTCTGCGCGTAATCCAACCAGAAAGTGCAGCCCGTCTCCGGGTTGAAATGCCATTGGACGACCTCGTGCACCCAGGCATCGAGGGTGGCGCGTGATTGTTTGATGTTCGTTTCAAGCGTCGCTTCAGCAGTAGACATTGTGCTCCCAGGTTTGGCAGGCGCTAACTTGCGTTTCTTTAACGATAAAATACCAGAGTAGGTTTTGAAAACATAACTGGTACTGAGGTAACGACTCGTACGGCTACCCTTTAGTAGAGACTCTCACCTAAATCACGCAAGCTCTTCAATGGGACCGCGGGCGTCTCGCCCCGGATGGGACTCGTTAGCATTTGACTCAAGAGGAACGACTCAACCAGCGCGCCGGAGGCGCGGCAGAAGGTAGCCAGGGGCAAGCGCTTGGCGCGCCGCCCCTGGATCACGCCCCCGAACACGATCGCGCCCTGAAGGGGCGCACAGAATCTCCGTGAGCCTGATATAGTCCTCGCGCTCTGCGCAACTAAATCCTCACGGAGGTTACCTCATGCCCTCAACTCACCTGAGCCTTCACTATCATCTCGTTTTCAGTACAAAGAACCGCTTACCCATGATTACTAAAGACTGGCGCGCAGACCTTCATGCCTACCTGGGCGGCATCGTTAAGGGAATCAAGGCGGTGCCTTTGGCCATTGGAGGCATCGAAGATCACGTTCACCTTCTCGTCGGTCTGCGTGCAACTCATCGATTGGACTACGTGCTTCGGGACATCAAGGCAGATTCGTCGTCCTGGGTTCATGAGGTCGTGGGCAGAAAGAAGTTCGAGTGGCAAGCCGGCTATCTTGGTGTCACGGTCAGTCCTTCCCAAATCGAACGGGTGAAGAATTACGTATTGAATCAGGAGGAGCATCATCGTCGTCAAACTTTTCAGGAGGAGTATCTTGAGATGCTCAAACTGAGCGCGATTGAGTACGACGAGCGCTATGTCTGGTGACGCTAGCTGCGCCCCTTCAGGGCGAAGAGAGTTTCGTTGGTTAGTGATCCAGGGGCGTCGCCAAAGCTCTTGCCCCTGGCTACCTTCTGCCGCGCCTCCGGCGCTGGTTGAGTGCACTCTTGAGGTAATGAGCCTCTCAGAGCTACGCGCCTTATCGTGGCGGCTCTGACTTGCAGCCGAAGCTGAGCTAGTTCATCCTCCACGCACCAGGATCCGGCCGTTAGCTTCAATGAGCTGGAGTGCTGGCCGGGGACCTAATATTCCCCGATTGCGGAAGGGAGACATTCACTTTGAGACTTTCGCTCGCTTTGCTCATATTGATCTGCGCACCAGCTCTCGCTACTTCTCAACAGGCGCAGCTTACCTATGCTCTTCGTTACTCTGCCCCTGGAAGCGAGCGAGTCCGCATGACCATTTCGTT
>CAZVHN010000612.1:0-17765 GCA_964626895.1 uncultured Chloracidobacterium sp.
GATCGGACTCTATGACTACGTGGTGGGATCTCTGCCGCCGCCCGTGCGGCTGCTGGCTGGAATCGCCGGCGCGCGGGGATCGAAGAAGCGCGGCCTCGCAGCGCTCGAACGTGTGGCGAAGGAAGGACGCTGGTCGCGCGATGATGCCAAGTCGGTGTTGATTCTGCTCTACACGCGCGAGAAGCGCTATCAGGATGTTCTGGCCCTTGCTCGCGAGCTGAGCGCAAAGTATCCGCGCAATTATTTGTACAGATTAGAGGCGGCAGATGCGCTGGTTGCTCAGGCGGCGGTGGAACGGAAGGCAAATAATGCGGCGGGCGCAGCTAAGGCTGAAGAAGAGGCGTTCAGCACTTTCGAGGATTTGTTGAGCGACCGATCTCTGCGTGACACCGTCTCGCGTGCGCTGGATCTGGTGCACTTCAAGTATGGTGAAGTCTTGCTCACGGCGGGACAGGGTGGCCGAGCAGCCCGCGAGTTTCTGGCAGCCACGAAGGTTGAGCGAGCCGAACCTGCATTAGTGACAATGTCTCACCTCTATGCGGCGCGGTCGTTTGATTTGGCCGGTTTGCGTGACGACGCGTTGGCCCAGTATCGGCAAGTGTTGTCGCGTCCCGACATTTTTGACGCGCACGATGGAGCGAAGAAGGGGCTGCGCGAACCGTTTAAGATGGAGAGCGCGAGACACAACGGCGAGTAGGCAGTGGACAGTGGACAGAAAGCAGAACCGTGAGTGCCGGGAGTGCAGGCGTCTCGCCGGCAATGAGCGGCCAAGCGCGAACCGGAGCGCGGGCATCTTGCCCGCAATGAGCGCAGCGGCGCGAACCCCGAGCTTGAATGGCTTTCAACGTGGGAGTGCTGACGCACTCATGCAGGCGGGACGCCTGCGGTCCCAGCAATAGGCAGAAGGCTGACAGCTTGGGCGGCAATCATATGCAGAGTAATGGTGACAATGGCCCTGGAAAGACGCGGCCGCGTCGATTGCTCCTGTGCCTTGATGGGGTGCCGCATGAAGTAATTGAGACTGCCAGGCAGCGCGGCCTTTTTGATAGCTTTGGTGCGCCTTCGCGACTCCTCTCTCCTTTTCCCACGATGACCAACATTGCACTCTCGGCCATGCTCGGGGCCACCCCGCCGCTCGGTTATGAGAGTCTCTATTTTGACAAGACCGCTCGTGAGCTGCGCGGGGGCGTGAGCAAGTACATCGGCTGGCGCACGCCTGACAAAATTCCTTCGTCGTACATGGACGAGCTCGATTATCAGGAACCGCTCGCTTTTGAGTTTCTCGTTTATGTGGCACCAGAGAAGGTTTGGCGTACGGACATGCGGCGCTTTCGCGAGCGCTTTCGTGCGGCGCCGCAGACGCGCGACTATTTTGCATTCCTCAAAGGCACAGATGGCTTGCTGCACATTCGCGGTCCGGAGCGTTTGGCGGTAGCTCTCGAATCGCTCGACAAAATCCTGCGCGAGATTCAAACCACTTGTGGATGCGAAACTGAGATAGTGCTCTTTTCCGATCACGGGATGAATCTGCGCGAGAACCAGCGCGTTCATCTAAAAACCCACTTACGAAGCCGGGGCTTCGCGCTCAGCGGCAGCTTCTCTGAAACCTCTCGCGCCACTCTCGCGATCCCCGCCTTTGGGCTTTGCGGCTACGCGGCGATTTACTGTGGCGATGAGGAAGCGGTCGCTGACGTCGGGAATTCTCTAGTTGGGCTGGAAGGTGTGGATTTTTCAATCTACAGAGATGGTAAAGATGCCATCGCGGTTACCGGAGTAAATGGCGTGGCCCGCGTGGAGCGAAAACAGACAGACGGCGAGACGAGCTATCGCTACCTAACTTCCGCCGGCGATCCTTTGCAACTTCAGCCCATTCTCGAAACGCTGAAACAAGCAGGGAAGCTGGATGAAGCCGGTTTTGCCTCTGACAAGGATTGGCTGGAAAATACTGCCAGCCACATTTACCCCGATCCGCTAGCCAACCTCTACACGTCGCTACATACCGAGCGCGTTAGGCACACGGCCGATGTGCTCGTCAGCTTGCGCGATGGTTACTACTACGGCTGGTCTCCCTTCGCTCGGCTTACTCGGCTCGCGGCAACTCATGGCAACGCGCTTCGCCCTAGCTCGAACGCCTTCCTGATGAGCACCCACCGTACACTCCCTCCCTACGTTCGCGCCGATGATGCGCAACCGCTGTTGAGAGGGTAGCCGCCCGGAGTATCCGCAGATTACACAGATTTCGCCGAAACATTCAGACAGTAAGACGACGAAGTTAAAAACCCTTGCAGCCAGTCTGTTTTCTTATCTGCGTTATCTGTGTAATCTGCGGATACTCCGAGCGGGCGGCGCTGCTTGACGCCTCACAGCTTAACCACGTACAACCGTACCAATGACGGAATTTGAAGCTCAGAACACAACGCCGGCCGTGGAAACTTTCGATCTTTTGCGACGCTTTGGCGACTTCACGGCGGTAGATTGCCTCAACCTGCATGTGCGTCGGGGAAGTTTTTTTGGTTTTCTTGGTCCCAACGGGGCGGGCAAATCCACAACCATAAAGATGCTCACCGGTTTGCTGGGTCCGACGAGCGGTAAAATTCGCGTGCTGGGTCGGGATCTAGAGATGGAACCGCTCGAAGTAAAAAAGAGAATTGGTGTCGTCCCCGAAGATCTCAACCTCTTTGAGAGATTAACCGGAGCCGAGATGCTGGCCTTCACGGGCCGGATGTACGGCTTACAAAAAAGCGAGATCGCCGAGCGGGCCCCGGAACTGCTCGAACTGATGGAATTGGAATCGGAACCGAAGAAGCTGATTGTGGAATACTCCCATGGCATGAAGAAGAAGCTATCGCTCGCCTGCTCTTTGATTCATCGCCCGGAGATTCTGTTCCTCGATGAACCTTTTGAAGGCGTCGATGCGATCGCGTCCCGCACGCTAAAGGATCTGCTCTCGCGGCTGACAGAACGTGGACTGACAGTGTTTCTTACTTCCCACGTGCTGGAGATTGTTGAGAGGCTTTGTAGCGACATCGCGATCATCTCTCAAGGCAAGCTGCTCGCTGCGGGCTCTCTTGATGAGCTGAAAAAGGGAATCCCAGTCGAGGGCGATGGAGACTTGCGACGCCCGGTGTCGCTGGAAGAATACTTTATTCACATCGTTGGCGGCACTCGCACTTCGGGCGAGGAAGAAGTGCTGCAGTGGTTAGGGTAAACTGCCAATCGCCCTGGCGCCGCCGCTTGGTATGATATGAAAGTATGAGCGCACTTTTTGATGAGCTACAGAAAACAGGTGCGAATGCTCACCCCCAAGAGAAGGCTACTCTCGCACGCATCCTCATCGAGGAGTTAGATCCTTCCGCAGCTAGTGAGGTTGAGCAGTTGTGGATTGCCGAATCGCAGCGTCGGTATGAAGCGTACCTCAAGGGGGAGATAGCATCACTTCCCGGCGATGAGGCGATGTCTCGAGCGCGCGGCCGCCTCAAATGGTTGGTTATCGCTTCCTCTTTCCATCGCTAAAGCCGCGGTGTGACTGATATGGTTACGAAAAAGCAAACGAGCCACTACCGTCGAGAGCGGGCGGCCTTAAGAGCTTCGGAAATTCGTGCAGGGGAAGTGCCACCAGTCTGTCCTTTTGTTCCCAGCGTTCGTTCGAGAGAAAGCGACGCCAAAACGTCGTCCTCAATTGACGCGGATAGCGAGCGCATTTCTTCAATGGAGAGTTCGTGAAGTTCAAGCCCCCGTGCGATCGCGTGCACGACGATTCTTCCCACCGTCTCGTGTGCTTCGCGAAAAGGCATTCCCTTGCGCACTAGATAATCTGCCAGCTCCGTGGCATTCATGTAACCCGTTGATGCGGCGTCGCGAGTGCGTTCCTCGTTGATGCTCAGGTTGCGCAGAACCGTCGCGGTGACTCCCAGACAGGCGCTGACCGTATCAAAGGAATCAAAGACCGCCTCTTTGTCCTCCTGCATGTCTTTGTTGTATGCGAGCGGCAAGCCCTTCAGCATTGCCAGCAAGGATGTACCGTGGCCAAAAACGCGGCCGGCTTTGCCACGCACCAACTCCATCGAGTCGGGGTTCTTCTTTTGCGGCATCAGGCTGGAGCCGGTGGCCACCGCATCACTTAATTCAAAGAAACCAAATTCAGTGGTCGAGTAGAGGATGACATCTTCCGCCAGCCGCGAGAGGTGAACCATAATCAGCGAACAGGCGCCCACGAACTCCACGCAGAAATCACGATCGCTCACCGCATCAATACTGTTGCGAGACACGCTGTCAAAGCCTAACTCGCGCGCGACGGATTCACGATCGATAGGGTAAGAAGTTCCGGCGAGTGCCGCGGAACCGAGTGGCAATGCGTTTACCCGTTTGCGGCAATCCGCCAGGCGCTCGCGATCGCGCGACAGCATTTCAAAGTAAGCCAGGCACCAATGTGCGAAGAGTATGGGCTGTGCTCGTTGCAAATGTGTGTAACCCGGGAGCACGGCGCCGAGATGCGAGTCCGCCAGATCCAACAAAGCTTCCTGAGCTGCACCCACGCGCTGGACCAGATCGTCGACCGCTTCTCGCAGCCAAAGGCGAAGATCTGTAGCGACCTGATCGTTTCGGCTGCGCCCGGTGTGCAGTTTTCGCCCCGCGTCCCCTATCAACTCCACCAGGCGCGACTCCACGAACGAATGAACGTCCTCGAATTCAAGGTTGTCGAAATAGCCGGCGTCGGCGCTGCCGCGCTCAAGTATGGTTTGCAGGCCGCCGTTGATCTTCGTCGCTTCCTCGCCGGTTAGTACTCCGGCACGCGCCAGGCTACTGCAGTGCGCCACACTGGCGCGCACATCAGCGGTAAACAATCTGCGGTCGAAGCCAAACGAGCGGTTGAAATCAACAAAGCCGCGATCCGCTTCGCCGGTAAATCGGCCGCCCCACAAGTTTTTGGAATCGCCCATTCGTTTCTCCTGTTAACAGCGTCCTCATGTTATCGCAGAGTCGTCCACTCAGTTTAGCAGCGTGGAGACTGTGCCAAAACTCAGCGATCCTCAATAGGACGGCTCAAGTCCCGCTAACTTGCAGGTTGGGAAGGGTGGCTTGCCCCCGCTCGAGCGCCAACGGCGCGACTGGTTACTTCAGCTTTCAACTTACAGCCCCACCGCTCAGGCCTGAGTGTTTTCAGTTAGAAGACTCTTCCCCTTCCTCATGATATGCCGTTGCCCAGCCAGTCGCGCCGTTGGCGCTCAAGCGGGGGCAAGCCACCCTTCCCAACCTGCAAATTACCTCAGGCCCTAATTGGGTTTTCACACAGTCGCTACCGCTTGCGGTTCTGTATCGGAGCAGGAACCTGCTCCAAGTGAATTGACGCCAAGCACCCGGCAATGCTAGTTTATGCATCTATGCATTGTTTATGCAAGAGGAATGCATATCAGGGATGAAAAAAGAAACGCGACAAAGGCGGATTCTGAGTTTGATACGGGCCAAGCCTATTGGCACGCAGGAAGAGCTTAGGTCACTTTTGGAAAGAGCGGGCGTCCCGGCGACCCAGTCGAGTGTCTCCCGCGACCTGGAGGAGTTGGGCGTTGTAAAACATCACGGGCACTACACGGTGCCGCGCGCAAATGGAGCCGCAGCGCGGGGACTCTTGAGTCTCGATATGGCGGGCGAGGGTCTTATTGTGGCCCGCACTGAGCCGGGGCTGGCGTCTGCCGTGGCCGTGAACATCGACGGCGCGGCGATCGAGGAGATTGTGGGAACGATCGCCGGCGAGGATACGATCTTCATTGCGGTCAATGACCGGAAAGCCCAGCGGGCCGCGATTAAAAAGGTTTGGGCCTTGTTTGGATGATTTGTCAGTGACAAAGGAAGAAAATGACGGACAAGAAGATCAACAAGATAGTCCTGGCATATTCCGGCGGGCTTGATACGTCCGTCATGCTGCGCTGGTTGAAAGAGCAATACGGCTGCGAGGTTGTTTGCTATTGCGCTGACGTCGGCCAGGGTGAAGAAATGGATGGCCTGGAAGCCAAGGCGCTCGCCACGGGTGCCTCGAAACTCTACGTGGAAGACCTGCGCGAAGAGTTCGTCCGCGAATACGTCTGGACTGCCGTCAAGGCGAACGCAGTATATGAGGGTGTTTATTTGTTGGGCACTTCCCTCGCCCGCCCCGTGATCGCCAAAGGCCAGATCGAAATCGCCCGCAAGGAGGGAGCGGATGCGGTGGCGCACGGCGCCACCGGCAAGGGCAACGATCAGGTGCGTTTTGAGTTGACGTATTACGCGCTCGAACCCGACATCAAAGTGATTGCTCCCTGGCGTGAATGGGAGTTTAAAGGCCGCAGCGATCTGATTGCTTACGCCGAGGAACACCAGATTCCCGTCACTGCGACCCACGAGAAGCCATATTCGACGGATCGCAACCTCATGCACATCTCCTACGAGGGCGGCATTCTCGAGGATCCCTGGGCTGAGGCGCCGGAGAATATCTTTCAACTTACGAAGTCTCCGGAAAATGCAAAGGCCCAGGCTGAGTATGTGGAGATCTCATTCGACAAAGGCGAACCTGTGGCCGTCAATGGTCAGCGGATGGATCCCGTTTTTCTGCTCGAGACCTTAAACAGGATGGGTGGTGAGCACGGCATCGGCCGGGTGGATCTCGTCGAGAACCGGTTTGTGGGAATGAAGTCACGCGGCGTTTATGAAACTCCCGGAGTGACTATCCTGCTGGCCGCACACCGGGCGCTCGAGTCGATTACGCTCGACCGTGAAGTGATGCACTTGCGCGATTCCCTGGGAGTGAAATTTGCGGAGAGCGTTTATTACGGATTCTGGTTTGCGCCGGAGTTTGAGTTGTTGCGGGAGATGGTTGACGCGACGCAAAGAAAAGTTATGGGCGACGTACGTGTGAAGCTCTATCGCGGCAACGCCCGCACGGTCGGGAGACGGTCGCCTTACTCGCTTTACAGCGAAAAGCTGGCAACTTTCGAGGCCGATTCGGTCTACAACCAACGCGACGCGGAAGGGTTCATAAAATTGAGCGCCCTGAGACTGAGACAGCGAAACAGAGGTAACAAGTAGATGAACGAAACTAACGAAACCAACGAAACCAGCGAAACAATAGCCACGCACTACTCGGTCGTCCGAATCGTCGAAGCCGACAAGCTTGGCTCCGCCACCTCTCCCCTTGGTCTTGCGCGTACGGTAGCCGTTACGAACGCCAGTAGCACGCCGCAGGCTGGTGACGTTATCGCCGTGCGCACTTTAACCGATAGCGCCACTTACAACATGCTCGAACTGCCGACCGGAAGGCTGGCCAAGATCAATCCGGGCGATGTGGTCATAGGCGTCCTGGGCCGCCGACGTGCCTTGAAAGGGTTTGTTGGCGATGTCCCGCAGACCGCCAATGCCGGCGATCAACTTCATCTGCTCAGCCTGGGCGGAGTCATTGGCTATTGCACGGGACATCACTCCAGCCTGGGCGATGCGATCAAAGTCGAAGTGATCGGCGTGGTGTGTGATGAAAGCGGGAAGGCACTTAACATTGCGGATGCCGCGTTACCCCTGCGCTCTACTCTGGGTGAGACAGCGCCAATCGTGATGGTTGCGGGAACAAGCATGAATAGCGGCAAGACCTACGCCGCGGCAGAACTAATCAAGCAGGCCACTCGCGCCGGCCTTCAGGTGGCGGCGGGCAAACTGTCCGGGGTCGCCTGCCTGCGCGACACCTTGAACATGACCGATCACGGAGCGATCGCGACGGCAAGTTTTCTCGATTGTGGACTGACGTCCACCGTGGATGCGGGTGACCTTTCCCCGGTCGCTAAAACGATAATTTTCCGCCTCAACGAAAGCTTGCCTGATCTGATCGTGATTGAGTTGGGAGACGGAATTCTTGGCGGCTATTCGGTCGCATCAATCTTCGATGACCTTGAATTACGGGAGCAGACCGCCGCCATCATCTTCTGCGCTTCGGATTACGTGGGGGCTTGGGGAGGCATAGAACTACTGCGCAAACGAGGAATTGAAATCGATGTAATTTCAGGGTCGGTAACGGATTCACAAATGGGCGAGGATTACATTGAGAACGAATTTGGCATTCCTGCCGCAAATGCCAAGCGCAACGGTGCCCGTCTCTTCGAGCTGATCAAGGCGAAAGTAGAAGCAGCGGCCCCCCAGAAACTCGTTGGGGCCGGCGTTTAGTCGCGGTTACGGCGCTTGCGCATCATCACCAGCGCCAGCACGAGAAAGACGATGCCCACGTAGATAAACGTGCGTTGTCCGCTTGCACCGATAGCGATGAAAGCTAGCGCCAGGGCAAGGAAGGGAGCAAAACGATAGCGCATGGTTTGTTTTCACCTCTTTTGGGATTTTTCGTCGCGGCGGTCGGCCAGGCAGAAAACCCAGCGGCTGCAGTAGACGTGTGCTTGCGGGGTTGAGTTTCGCACGGAGCGGCGTGAAGTTAAAGGTCGATGATGATGACGAGCAGGATACGAGTGGGAATTTTCGGCGGCTCCGGTTACGGCGGCTCGGAACTGCTGCGCATTCTCCTGCCGCATCCGAACGCCGAGATTGTTTTCGTTACTGCTAACGAACACGCTGGAAAACCCGTGAGCGAAGTGCATCGAAGTCTTCAGGGACTGACGGATTTGAAACTCGGCAAAGTGCCTGAGGATCTCGAGCACCTGACGGACCTCGATTGTGCGTTTCTCGCGTTGCCCCATGGACAAGCGATGGAGATTGCACCTCGTCTGCCGTCAAGTGCCAAAGTAATCGATCTCTCCGGCGACTTTCGGCTGCGCGATAAGGACGAGTTTGAGCAGCACTACGGCCGTGAGCACACGGCCATGGACACTCAAGCGGAGTTTATTTACGGTCTCACCGAAACAAATCGTGAGGCGATCAGGAACGCTCGACTGATTAGCAATCCCGGATGCTTTGCAACCGCAACTTTGCTAGGCCTGGCGCCGCTCGTAGCCGGGGACCTCATCGAAGGCCGCGTAGTCGTGGACGCCAAAACCGGGTCTTCCGGTTCCGGCGCTAAACCAGCGGTGAATACACACCATCCTCAAAGAATGAATTCCTTTTACGCCTATAAGCCATTTACCCACCAGCACGTGCCGGAGGTAGAACAGGAACTTCGGGCGGTCGGAAACTGGAACAGCGAACTTGTCTTCATGACGCATTCGCTTCCCGTCGCGCGCGGCATTTTTGCCTCCATCTACGTCGAAACTAAGCAAGAGATGAACGAAGACGAAGTGCGCTCCGTTTTCAGTGACTTCTATGACGGCTCGTTCTTTATCCGGATCGTGAAGGGATCCCCGGACATAAACTGGGTCAAAACCACAAACTTCTGCGATCTTGGATTTGCAACACGTGGACGTCAGGTGGTTGTCTTCTCTGCTCTGGATAATCTCGTCAAAGGTGCGGCGGGACAGGCGGTGCAGAACATGAATCTGATGTTTGGGCTCGACGAGAAAACAGGTCTGATGTTGATGGGCACCAATCCGTGAACAGAGCGAGTTTTCAAGACCAGTAAGCTCGAGGTCAGGAAGGGCGGTTTACCCCCGCGGCTCGGGGGCTTTAACAAGCGCAGAATATGGGCCAGCCGGCGGGAGTAAAGGCGGGGTCCCCATCGCGGGGCTGCCCCGCTAGGGTGCCAGTCCACCCTTCCTGACCAAGAGACTCCGGATCTGTCGAGTTCAAATGAAGGCAAAAATTGGACAACTCACACAAGTAAGCGCGCTCGAGGATAAGTTTCAACTCGCGACTTACAAGAAGATGCCGATCGTCGCAGAGCGTGGCAAAGGCGTCTGGCTTTACGGCTCCGATGGTCAGAAATATCTCGATCTGTATGGTGGTCACGCGGTCGCGGGAACCGGCCATTCCCACCCGCATGTAGTAGCAGCGATAGTCGAGCAGGCGGAAAACTTGCTCTTCTACTCAAACCTGGTCTATTCCGAGGTGCGCGCCCGAGCCGCGGAGAAACTTATCTCGATTGCCCCGGACTCGCTCACTAAAGTCTTCTTTTGCAACTCTGGAACTGAGGCTAATGAGAACGCCATGCGCATGGCACGCCTCGCATCGGGCCGGGAAAAGGTAATCACGTTCTCGGGCGGTTTTCATGGACGCACTGCCGACGCTATCAGTGCCACCTTCCTGGGAAAGTATCGGGAATTGGGTAAGCCGAATGTGCCGGGTCATCTGCAAGCCGAGTTTGGCGACATAGAATCGGTACGAAAGATCGCGGACGAAACGGTGGCAGCAATCATGCTGGAACCGATTCAGTCGATGGCCGGCGTGCGCACAGGCCCACCCCAGTTTTTTCGTGAACTGAGAGAAGTATGCGACGCACGGGGAATTGTGTTGATTTATGACGAGGTCCAAACGGGAGTCGGCCGCACGGGTGAGTGGTTTTTTTCCGGTAGTGAGGCGGGTGGAGAAATTGTCCCGGACGTGATCACACTCGCCAAGGCGCTTGGTAGTGGCATTCCGGTTGGCGCGTGTCTGGTTTCTGAGAAGACCGCCTCGCGCATTAAAGAGAATGACCTGGGTACCACGTTTGGCGGCGGCATGATTGCCATGGCCGCTGTCACCGCAACGCTCGAAGCAATCGAGAACGATTCAATGCTGGAAAATGTGAAAGAGATGGAAGCGCACTTGCGCAACCGAATTACCGAAATACCACAGGTGATGCAGGTGCGAGGTTTGGGTTTCCTGCTAGGGCTGGAGTTCGCCGACAATGCGGCGCCAATTCATAAGGGCCTGCTGGAGCGAAAGGTGATTACCGGTACCTCGAGTGATCCCAAGGTGTTGCGGCTCTTGCCGGCCCTGTGTCTCAGGCCTTCGGCAATAGACCTTTTCGTGAATGAGCTTAAAACTGTGATCGCTAATCTGGATTTGCAGAGGGAGGCATGATTTGAATCTCAGTTGGTTTGATCTGGCCGGATTCGTCGGAGTTGTGCTGATCGTGATTGCCTATTTGCTACTGCAGCTCAACAAACTGCCCAGCTCCGCGCCGGCTTATTCGTTGCTGAATGCGATCGGCGCCTTTCTGGTAATGGTTTCGCTCGTATTCGATTTTAATCTGTCGGCCTTTCTGATGGAGGCGTTCTGGTTTCTGATCAGCTTGTTTGGGCTGTTTCGATCAGTTTTGTCCAAATCTGCTGCGGCCAGCGCTTGATAACACGCATAGCCGGTTAGTGAAAGTGGTGTGCTGCGATAGAAACATGATGCGATCCACGAAATCACACGAAGTAACACGAATTAAGGCATCATTTGGAGATGGGTCGGAGCCGCTCAACTTTTTGGAGTGCGGTGGCAAGCGCAGCGCGACACCGCTTTAAATGTTCGAGAAAGAAGCAAATCCAAAGCGCCGTCGCCGCTTCGCTATGCCGGCGCACTCCAAAGAGACTAAGTCTGCGAAGGCATGAAAAACTTTCTGAATACTGTCGGCTACTCGCGCGAAGAACTCGAGCGCTTGATTGATGCCGCGCTGCTGTTCAAACAGGGCGTCGATGTGTCGAAGCCGTTGGCAGGCCGTTCAGTGGCGCTGGTTTTCTTCAATCCCAGCTTGCGCACGCGCGCCTCAATGCAGGTCGGTATCTACGAACTGGGTGGAAATGCAGTAGTCGTCGAACCAGGCGGGACTAGCTGGACGCTGGAACACCGACACGGCGTGGTGATGGACGGCGATAAGACGGAACATCTGGCGGAGTTTGTGCGCGTGCTGGGTCGTTACGGCGCGGCTATCGGCGTCAGGACGTTTGCCGCCATGAAAGATTGGAGCGAAGAGCGAGGAGATCCGGTGCTCAATGCCTTCGCAAAATACTCAGAAGTACCGATTATCAATCTCGAATCCGCGATGCATCATCCCTGCCAGGCGCTGGCCGACATGATGACGATTCGGGAAAAGCTCGGCGCGGGCCGAAAAAAAGTGGTGCTGACCTGGGCCTGGCACCCTAAGCCACTGCCGATGGCGGTGCCTAACAGTTTTGCTCTGGCTGCCGCCCAGATGGGCCATGACCTCATGGTTTCCCACCCCGTGGGTTACGAACTGGACGAGAAGTTGATGGAAACAATCAGGCAAAAAGCCGGCGAAGCAGGCGGCATTGTGCAGATAACGAACGACATTGACCAGGCCGTTGACGGCGCCGAGATTGTTTATGCGAAGAGCTGGGGCGCGAAACTTTTCTACGGATCGCCTGAGCGGGACATTGCGGAGCGGGCGCAGTATCGTGAGAAGTGGATTGTGGATGAAGGGAAAATGGCACGCACGCATAACGGGATTTTCATGCACTGTCTGCCGGTGAGGCGCAACGTGATCGTGACCGACGGGGTAATTGATTCCCCGGCGTCGGTGGTGATTGATGAAGCAGAGAATCGGTTGCACGTGCAAAAGGCAATCTTAGCGTCGATCGTAAATCGTAAATCGTGAATCGGGGAGAGAGGTACTATCCGCAGATTACGCAGATAAGATCAACGATCCACGAAATCACACGAACGAACACTAATTGCGTCTTTTGGTGGAATTTCGTGGATCGTCTCCTAGTTGCGACTAACTGCCACGATGTAAAATCTGCGTAATCTGCGGATAGTCCCTCTCTCCGCGATTTACGATTCACGATTCACGCGCCTTAGAGAATGACGGACATGAGCGAAGCAACCCACGAAGTTGGCAGCCAGTTACGCCTCGATTTACTGCGCGAGGCGCTGCCCTACATTCAACGCTTTAAAGGCCAGACTTTTGTCGTCAAACTTTCGGGTAAGGCGACTGAGGATCTAAACAACCTCAGCTCGATCGCAGAGGAATTGGCATTGCTGCACCAGGTCGGCATACGCATTTGCGTCGTGCACGGTGGCGGAAAGCAGTTGAGCGAGTTGGCAACGCGCATGGGCATCGAGCAAACCATCATCAACGGCCGTCGCGTGACCGACGATGCGACACTCGAGATGGCGAAGATGGTTTTTGCTGGAACAATCAATATAGACATTCTTTCCGCATTGCGTAACAGAGGCATTGAAGCGGTCGGCCTGTCAGGTGTCGATGGAAACATAGTTCATGCTGAACGCCGGCCGGCAAAGGAGATTCTCAACCGCGAAACCGGCGAACGCTCACATGTGGATTTTGGTCACGTTGGCGACGTAGTGGAGATCAATGCCCGTTTGCTGATGGTCTTGCTGAGGGAGGGCTACCTTCCCGTTATCTCATCGCTCGGAGCCGACGCCGAAGGAACGGTATTCAATATAAATGCCGACACCATCGCCGCTGAAATTGCGGTTCAACTAAAAGCGGAGAAACTGATTCTGCTGTCCGATGTCGATGGCATCTATCTGCGGGCAGGCGACCCCGAAACAAAGCTTTCACAACTGACCGCGGACCAGGCCGATGCTCTAGTCAACGACGGGAGCGCGACGGGCGGAATGATTCCCAAACTCCAGAACATTTCTGAGCTGCTGCGGCGCGGTGTCCACAGCGCGCACGTTATCAGCGGCACGAAACGCAATGCCCTGCTTTCCGAGATTTTCACCGATAAAGGAACGGGCACGATGATCGTGGCGTAATCTACTCATGGACAACGAAGCCATCGCCAGGAGTTTCTACCGCCTTGCGGCACTGATGGAGATTCGCGGCGACGATCCGTTTCGCTGGCGCTCTTATCGCAATGCCGGCGAAGCCATCGAAACATGGCCCACGCCGTTGAAAACAATTGCTGCAAGTGAGGGTGTCCCTGGCTTGCAGACTATTCCCGGAGTCGGGAAAGCAATCGCCGGAAAGATTGTCGAGCTTCTTGACCGTGGCACGTTCGACGCGTGGGAACTAATCACGGCAGAGACGCCTGCGACTCTACTTGACCTGCTTGAGATCCCCGGGATTGGACCAAAGACCGCGGCAACGCTTCATCAGAAGTTCAAAGTCTCGTCGCTTGCTGAACTAAAGAAGTTCGTGGCCGGCGGCGGTTTGGAATTGGTCGACGGTATTGGACCAAAGACTGCGGAGAGAATTAAGGAAAGCTTGCGCCGATGACTCAAGCAGTTTAGAGTTCAAGCTTTAGCTTGCTGCGCGAAAAACGCGCTCCTCACGACTCGATGTACAACTGGCGTAAGCTCACTGAAGTTCAGAAGCAAGAAGCGCTTGCACTACGTCGGTCACGTCATCTGCCGTGGCACTCGCCACCTCACCTGGATTTTGAGGGAACGCGTCAATACCTGATTTCCTCTGCGTGTTACGAGCATCAGGCAGTTATCGGCACCACTGCGGAACGGATGACGGAATGCGAAACATCAGTGATTCAAGTCTGTGAAGAGTTTTGTTCGCAGATCTATGCGTGGTGTATACTCCCGAACCACTACCACTTTCTAATCAAAACTGATCGAATTAAGGAATTGCGGCACGGTTTGGGCCAATTCCATGGGCGCTCATCATTTAAGTGGAACGGAGAGGATAACCGTCGCAGACGAAAAGTGTGGCACAACTGCTTTGACCGGCCCATGAAGTCCGAACGCCACCTCCTGGCTACTTTGAATTACGTGCACCATAACCCCGTACACCACGGATATGTAAAGCATTGGCAGGATTGGCCGTGGTCAAGTGCTCGCGAGTTTCTTGAACAAGTTGGTCATGAACGCTCCAAAATGCTCTGGAAGAAATACCCGATCCTGGACTATGGGAAGAAATGGGATCTCTAGTTGATCGGCTCAATGCCTGCTCTGTGCCGGGGTAGCCACAAGCTAAAGCTTGAACTCTAAACTGTTTGAACTCTAACCCTCTTGGGAGAAACTATGAAAAAGATCAAACGTCGTGACTTCATGCGAAGTAGCGCCGTCGCCGGCCTAACTCTCGCCGCCAGTAAATCAGCGATGAGCCAGTTCCCTGCCGTCGTTATTCAGAGTGGAGTGAAGCCCCTTGTCATTGCTTCCGCCAACGGAAACCGCTTCAAGCACGACGGCAACGTAACCTCCGTGCAAAAGGCCTTCACAATGATGACCCAGGGAGCTGACGTGCTTGATGCGGTGATTGCCGGCGTCAACATATGTGAACTCGATCCGCTTGACGATAGCGTGGGATACGGCGGACTGCCGAATGCAGACGGGATTGTGCAGCTTGATGCCTCATGCATGCATGGACCCAGGAAACGCGCCGGGGCAGTGGCATCGCTGGAAGGCGTACGCACGCCATCGTTGGTTGCCAAAGCGGTTCTGGAAACTACTGATCACCATCTGCTCGTCGGCAAAGGCGCGCAGATGTTTGCGCGCAATATGGGGTTCAAAATCGAGGACGATCTCAACACTGAGAACTCGCGGCAGTTATGGCTGGAATGGAAGCGTCGCACGGACCCTGCCCACTATCTTGATCCAAAGACCCGCGCGGAAGTCTGGCATCGCGAAGGCTTGAAGATGGTCGCCGAGGGACTAGTCGACCGAGACCACTATTACGGCACGATCAACTGCAACGGCATAAACTCAAAAGGTGAAATCTGCGGCGTGACAACCACCAGCGGTCTGGCCTGGAAGATTCCCGGCCGAGTGGGTGACTCGCCCATCCTGGGAGCGGGCCTTTATGTTGACGGCAGCGTCGGCGCGGCCGGCTCAACCGGACGAGGCGAAGCAAACCTCTATAACCTATGCTCGTTTCTGATTGTTGAGGAAATGCGGCGCGGCGCTCATCCGAAAGACGCCGGCATCGAGGCGCTCAAACGCATCAAAGCAAACACCATTGAGAAAAGACTTCTTAACAGCAGAGGAAATCCAAACTTCGGCATCAACTTCTACATTCTAAACGCAAAGGGCGAATACGCCGGAGTCACGATGTATGAAGGCCCATCGTTCGCGATCTGCAACGATCGGGGCCCGCAAACGATAAAGAGCGATGCATTGCTCCCGGGCAGGCCGACTGAGTAAAAAGAGTTCAGGTATATTGCGGTCTACAGACAGCTGAAGAACAAACACGATCCACGAAACCACACGAAACCGCACGAAATGGATGCCTTAATTCGTGTTACTTCGTGTCATTTCGTGGATCGGTTTACTAACTCCATTGCTTAGTTTTTCAGCCGAGATCAAAGAAGATGGCACGACCAGCAAATCGATCTCCTGACTTGATATTTCACCCCTGCACACCCGCGCGCTGGTCTGACTTGGAGGAATTGTTTGGCGAGCGTGGCGCTTGCGGCGGTTGCTGGTGCATGTTCTGGCGCTTGCCGCGCAAGGAGTTTGATGCCGGTAAAGGCGAGGGCAACAAACGGGCGTTTAAGAAGATCGTTACTGCAGATCGAGAGCCTGGCTTACTCGCATATTTCGGCAAGGAACCCGTCGCCTGGTGCGCCGTGGCGCCTCGCGAGCATTATGTTGCGCTCGAACGTTCACGTATTCTAAAACCGGTGGATGAGCAGGCGGTTTGGTCAATCTCCTGTTTGTTTATTAAGAAGCCATACCGGCGAAAAGGCGTTTCCACACAACTGCTGAAGGCGGCCGTTGAGTTTGCCGCAAAGCGCGGCGCGAAGATTGTAGAAGGTTATCCGGTCGAACCTTCGATGGAGAATATGCCCGATCCCTTCCTATGGCATGGGATACCGTCAGCGTTTAAGGCAGCGGGATTTGCAGAAGTGTTACGGCGATCAAAGTCGCGGCCAATAATGCGATTTAACGTAAAAAGTCCCACCGGGCGGCGGCCGCGCACAGCAACCCCGCAAAGAGGCGTCTAAGGCTGGTCAGTCGAGGTTGAGAACCCGTTATTGTCATGCAACAGAATCCCGTAGAGCTTGCGGATACCACAACTGCGATTAGATATCCTCAGTTGAACGTATTGCTGCGATTCAGCCTGCTGGCGCTTCTCTGTGCATTTCTATTCTCTGCTACTACCGGTTTTCCTCAGGTCTCGCGCACGCCTGATTCAGAATTGCTGGAAACAGGCCGCGCGCCCACCGTCGCGGATGCACCGAAAGCCCCGGTCGACATCAAGGTGGTTTCTTACAATATTCGCTGGCGTGTGGGCGAAGAGCTGAACGAACTAATTAAACTTCTCAAGCACGACAGCGAAATATCGGGGGCGAGTATTATTGGTTTACAGGAAGTCGACCGCAACAAGCAACGAACCGGCAACCTGAATACTGTGAAGTCGATCGCCGAGGGACTCGGCCAATATTACGCTTGGGCTGCGCCACCAACGCCAAAGGCGGAGATGGAAGAGGAGACGGGAGTCGCAATCCTGAGCAGTTATCCCCTGACGGATGTTCATCGTATCCTTTTACCGCACCCGGGTCCGGGCCGTAGAAGGCGCGTAGCAATTGGGGCCAGTGTTGATATCGGGGGAACGCCCTTGCGAATCTATTCGGTTCACTCTGAAAACAGGATTCCGGTGGACGAGAAGATCGACCAAACGAAGGCGGTGCTAGAGGATCTTGCGCATTATCCCAAACACATGCGTGCGATCATTCTGGGTGATCTGAATACCTGGGAGCGTGGCTCGGTGAAGAAAACGTCCGAGCTTTTTGTTAGCGAAACTTTCACTACACCGTTCGCTAACGGTAAGACGACTTTCCTGCGAACTGTACTGGTAATTCCGATAAGGCTGAAGCTGGACTGGATTTGGCTGCGCGGGCTGGAAGCCACCAGCCATGGAATCGATAAGAAGGTCGGGATGTCTGATCACTGGCCGCTGTGGATTGTGGTCCGCTTGAAACCCTCGGGGACAACGAAATGAAGTGCCCAAATTGCGCCAGGCCTGTGGCTTTAACCAGAGCACGTTGCCGCGCGTGCAGAACCAAACTAATTCAGTGGTACATCAT
>CAZVHN010000613.1:0-9159 GCA_964626895.1 uncultured Chloracidobacterium sp.
TGGACAATGCGGATAGAGCAAAAGACGAACTCTTGCGCGTGAGCGCGGCAGACCGATCCCCTTTGACAGAATCCGACTTGCTTCTTTTGGAGGCTATTACAGCAACGGCCAGGCAGGATTTGGCGCAGTCAGTCAAACTCTATGAGCAAATCTCGCAGCAAGCCCCAGATGCTGAAAAGGCTTACGTGCTCGTCGATCTGGGACGTGCATACGAGAAAAATAATGAACCCGAAAAGGCCATTCAGAGTTTGACGGAAGCTACGAGTCGAAACCCACAGTATGCGACGGCATTCCTAAATCTCGGGATTCTATATGGCAGACAACAGGAGCTCGATAACGCCCTAGCTTCTTTCGAGAAGGCAGAGTCGATATATCAGGCCCAAGGAAATCTGGAAGGCCGCACCGAAGCAGTCTTTCAGCGCGGAGCACTGTTCAATAAGCGTAACAAGCTCTCAGATGCTAAATCTGAATTAGAACGGGCCCTGGGTTTAGCCAGGGCCAACGACAACAAGTACCAGACCATTAGAATTCTCTTGCAGCTAAGCAGCGTGGCTGTCGATAGCGGAGAAATGGCGCGCGCAATTGACTATGGACGTGAAGCCGTAGACCTCGCCCAGAAAAACGGAATGGAAAATCTCAGCGCGTTGGGGCTGGTAGATCTTGGGAATGCTTTTCTGATTCGCGGCGAATACGCCGAAGCAGGCAAGTATCTTGGGCAGGCGCTCGAGTCGGCACAGAGGGTCAAGGCTCGCAGAAATGAGGCCCGGGCGCGGGTCTCTCTCGCGAGTTTGAGCCTGCGGCAGAACAATCCAGAGGTGGCGGTTCGTTATCTTGAGCAAGCGCTGACTTTTTACCAGCAGGGAGGTTATAGAAGCGAGGCGTCTTCCTGTCTCGCTCTGTTGGCGCGGGTTAATCGGCAGAAGGGAGATTACGAGGCAGCCATAGCCGCTGATGCGAAGATTTTGGAGCTTGGTCAACAGTGGAACGATCAGTCGCAAATTGCTCTGGGACACACCGAGTTAGCGAGCGTGCTGACTCGGCAGGAGAAATTTACGGAAGCGCTCGAGCATTTGACGAAGGCATACAGTATTTATAAGTCACAGGGTGTAGAGCGCAGCACTGCCTACAATCTGCAATCTCGAGCGAACGTTCTGTGGCAACTCGGCCGTTATCAGGAGGCACAGTCTTTTCTTAGCGAAGCCGCGGTAATCGCGGATAAGCCAGACGCTGGATATAAGAGCTTGTCAATTGAAATCAAGCTCGCTGCCGCCGAGATGTCGCTCAGTCAGGGGCAGTTCCCAGACGCCAAAAGCAGCGCGAGAAAAGTGCTCTCGATAGTTGGGACTCAGTTTGTCGAGGTTGAGGCATCGGCCAAGCGGGTGCTCGGATTGGCCCAGTCATACAGTGGTGCGTCCGCCTCCGGGAAGCAATTGACAGCCGAAGCGGTAGAAACAGCCAGACGCCTCAACGATCCCGCCCAATTGGCGAAAGCTCAGCTTGCTTTTGCCGAGGCGTTGCTTATCGCGGGCGATTCGCGGGGCGCACTAAACACGGCCTTGCAGGCCCAGGATGTCTTCAGACGACTTGGCCTGGGCGCATCAGAATGGCGCGCCTTGGTGGTTGCCGCGAAGGCGAGTCAGAATTTGGGCGACAAAAGCAAAGCGCAAGAGTATGCTTTGCGAGCTACCGATTCATTATCCAAACTCCCACAGCGCTGGGGAAGTGACAACAACAGTTATCTTGGCCGCCCGGACATTCAGCGATTCCGAAAACAGCTTGACGAACTTACGAGCGCCGCTGGGTAATCGCGGGAGCCGCTTTCTTCTGATTCGATTGTTAGCATTGCGCAAAGAGCGGTATCACGTCTGACCTTCAGGCGTGTCCCGCTTGCAATTACTGCGCAACAGTTTTCCCACCCCCTGGAAAAGGAGAGAAGTATGCATCGCCTGCGTTTACTCATTATTGCCATCACGACTATTTGTGTCCTGGCTCTCGGTGTCTTAGCGTTCGTTACTCGGCCACAAGATCCCGGTGACGACGTGATTGTCATCAAGGGAGGCTCTTTGGAGATCCAGTGCGGCAAGAATCACGGGAATGATTGTTTGGGCACTAACGACAACAGGGGGAAGTACAAACACAAGAACAGCACCAAACACATAAAGCAGATTGTGGTTACGAGCAATAACAATACCGTGCTGTTCACCGGCATTTTCGAGAACCAAAACCAGCCGCAGATTGAAATAACTTACAAGTAGTTCCGAGGGTCGGAGCTAGCAGTTCTTTTTCGTGGGTCAGTCTGACTTGACGTTTAGACGAGTCTCTGATGCGAAAGGCATGTCAATCTCTTGGGGAAGCCTGACATGCCGGGTCTCGGATTGTTGGAATCCCTCAACCGCCGAGCTTTGCCTTTACTATCTCGCTAACAGTGTGCCCATCGGCGTTCTTCCCGGCAAGTGCAGTCTGAGCAGCTTTCATAACCTTGCCCATATCTTTCATGGAAGCAGCGCCGGTCTCGGATATCGCGGCAATGACAGCTTGTTCGATCTCTTCCGGTGATGCAGCCTGCGGGAGATAAGCCTCGATCACCCCAATCTCGGCCTTTTCCTTTTCCGCTAAATCCTGGCGTCCGCCTTTTTCATACTGTTCCACGGAATCGCGCCGCTGCTTGACCATCGAACGCAACAGCTTCGCCATCTCTTCGTCATCCAGTTCGCCGCCTTTCTCAATCTCGCGATTCATCATTCCCGCCTTAACCATTCGCAACGTTGAGAGACGCGCAACGTCCTGTGCTTTCATCGAGGCGGTCAAATCAGAGACGATCTTCTGCTTTAGACTCATCGCTTGTAATGTCCTCCATCCTAAATATACAGCACGCATGGCTCCGGCGCGGCAATGACTGACAACAATGGGAATCTGAAGAAGCAGGAAGCCTACATTCCTCACAAACGATCAAGCGTCGAGCTACACAAGTTGGTGGCAATCTTGGCTCCGAAGTAGAAACGGGAACGAACCGGCTCTATTCGCCCGGTGATCTGGCCTTGCCCGACGCCTCCCGGCGGATGCGCTACGACAATGCCGGCAACCTCTTCAAGGACATCTACACCGGAGCGGGGGACCGCACCTACGACGCGGAGAACCGGATGACGCAGGCCTGGGCCAACAATCAGTGGCAGGTCTATACCTAACAACGCCGACGGGCAGCGCGTGCGTCGCAAAGTGAATGGAGTTGAAACGTGGCAGATTTATGATCTTGACGTGAGTTACCGGCTGAACGACCCGGGAATTCCGGATTGGGTCTTCGTCGAGGTGCAGGCCGCCCACTTCGTCAATGTTCACGAGAATTGCCGGCCGTAATAATCGAGGCCCGCACACCCAGGAGATCCGAAAAATCTTTGGTGTAGATTGCGTTGACTTTTCGGATGCGGCCCACGGTTTCCACCAGTTCCTCGCTTGAGATGAAACCGTTCTCCGTTTGGGCGATAGCCCAGATCGGAATGTGAGAGGCTGTTCGCAGCAGGTCTTCGACAAACCCCAGATACTGCTGTTTACTCTGTACTGGAGCTCCCAGCTTGCCGGCTTGCTGCTGTTCAAAGCCGTTCCAAAAATCATCACCGCCACGCAGCCATTCTTCTCGCCAACCGGAAAGCGCTTCTCGAGATGGCTCGGACTGCAAGACCGGCGAAGGTAACCTGAGGAACAGCAAGTCGGTGTGTTGGCGCTCGGCGACAAACATGCGCACATCCTGATTCGTGCTTCGGTTGCGCAGCGAATTGTCATAAGGTGATGGAAGCACCTGAGTCAGTTGCCGAAAGATCTTCGATAGAGACAGAGGCCGGCGCAACATCCGGGAATCCTTATCAAACGACAGCGCGTAGTCGCCAACCATCATGCCCAGGGTCAAAGCGGTGGCCCGCTTGTATTCCGAGTCGAGCCGCTCGGCATTGAAGCGCACGTTGTCCAGCCACCAGGCATCAGTCTCATTAAACCACTTTGCCAGGGCGGGATTGTCCAGCCTGTCGCGAGGCACGTAGGCATCGTGAAGCACAATCGACAGATCACTCTCCGTTAAGCGCTCGGCAAAGTTTTCCACGAGTGCGGTCGCTTTTGTGTACGACCAGATCATGGGATCGTTTGCGGCCACGCGAACCTTCCAGCGCTTCAGTTGGAGCGAAAGGTGTGGCTCGCCCGTGAAGGGGAGCGCGGTCGAGGTGAATTTTAGGCGCCGTAGCACGCCCAATTCAAAGGCCAGCCAGCCGTTGGAGAATGTGCCTGAACCTGAATACGCCATAGTTATGTAGTCTCGGCAAACGACTCCAACTCCCGCAGGTGGTCGAGCGACAGAAACAGACTTACGACCCGCGGATCGAACTCTATCCCTGCCCAGTCGATTATCTGTTGACGCGCCTCGGCGGCGGTCAGGGCCGGACGAAACGGACGCCCATCGGTTAATGCCGCGTAAGAATCGGCAAGACGCAGAATTCGGGCGGCCAGGGGGATCTCCTCGCCCCTGAGAGCATCGGGATAGCCGCAACCATTCCACCATTCATGGTGCCAGCGGACCAGCAACTGCGCGGCGCGACTTGCTCCGGCCCGCGAAGCTTCTTGCTCGCCGATCACTGGATGTCTTGCCAGGTCGATTCGTTCTTCTTCGGTGAGTGCTGCGGGTCGCGAAATGTAGTCTCGTTCCATCGCCGTCTCACCCAGGTCGTGCAGCAAGGCAGCGACGCGCAATGATCTGCGGTCTTCCCCCTCTATATGGAGCAGCTTTGCGATCTCGTCCGCGATCGCCGCAATACGAACGGCATGGGGGTTTGCATACCGTTCAAGTTGATCGGCGGTCGCGGCCAACCGCAAAAATGCTTCGCTGGCAACTGTCTCATTAATGGTTGAATGAGCCGACATATGATCCAGTGTAGTGCCTCAAAAATAACTGTACAACAGTCGAGCAGGTTCGCTGGTTTCATGAATGATAGAAAAGCGCTTCGAGTTTCGTGACCTTTCGTGTGATTTCGTGGATCGCCTTCCGTGTGCAAAGACTCGATCCACGAAATCACACGAAGCCCGCACGAAAAAAGACTGTAAAGTCAATTGAGAGACACCACACAAGCGTTCTTACCGGGTCGTACGATTCGCTTCCAGTTTGTCCATTAGTTTGCGGGCCGCTGGGTTATTGGGTTCGAGGGACACTGCGCGCTCGAGCTCTCCTTCGGCCCGCTTGAAAAAGCCAAGGTCGAAAAACAATTCAGCGAGCATTACCTTATAGGAGGCGTTATCGGGATCGAGCTTGGTCGCTGCCTGAATTTCAGCCTCGGCGAGGCGGCGCGACTCCTCGCCCGCGGCCAGAGCGCTGCCATAGTAAGCTCGGTAACGCGCCTCCTGCGGCACTGCGCGCGCGGCCGCGGCGAACCTGGTAACCGCCAATTGCGTCTGGCCTTGCTGTAGCGCTGCGTATCCTTCCTTAAAATTGTTCTCGGCACGCTCTGACTCACTTCCAGCCACAGGCGCAGTCCCCGGGTCCGACGCGCTGGTTTGGTCAGCTTCTTTGACGACTTTCTTCGGGGCGGACTGGGCGAACTTTCTGGACTTCTCCAAAGCCGCGAGTTTTGCGTCATAGCCTGAACGCCGCCTTGCATCCATGAGAGTTTCGTAGGCCTGTGTGATTCGCGCGAATCCCGATTCGATGCTCGCGTGCAGCGTCGCTGAGGTCTGCAGGTGGAATTTGTCGGGATGATAGAGCCTGGCCAGAGCGTAGTAGCTGTTCTTTATTCGCTCGGGCGGCGCTGTGGAAATCACGTTCAGTACTTCGTAGTGATTGCTGGCGCTGTCAAGCCTCGCAAGGAATGCGTCTAGATCAGCCTTCTGGGTTTCCTCAGACGCTTCACCCGGGCTAGGAAGTAAATCCGGGATCGTCGGGGGACTTGCCCGAGGATGGCTAACCGCAGCCTGCTGTCTTGCCTGCAACACATTCGGTTTCTGCTCTCGTTTTATGAAGCCCCCTAGAACCAGACCGTAGAGGGTCCTCATCGCTTCCAGTTCGCCCAGACCGCTCAGAGCAATCAGTTCGCTAAGCTTCATTGGGCTGTCCACGCGCGAGATCACGAAGCCTTCAGCCGGCAAAAGGGCGTTGAAATCGGGTAACTCGGTGGCAGGCGAGATCAGTTCTTCATCAGAAGGAAACCGCGAGCCGATCAATTCCAACTGCATCCTGCGAGCAGCTTCCATCAGGAGGCCCGGAATATCGAGTCTTACCCGGATTGAGTCTCCGAGAAGGCTGCAGTCGTCGAACTCCCAGGTGCCTTTGGCCCAAAGCAACGCCACGCGGAGGAGGTCGCCAACCTGCCTCGTAAAGAGGGATTCTATTGTTAGTCGATCGATGACACCTTTGGTGACCAGCGCAGCCGCCAGCGACACGTCCGAACGATTTCCTGAGGCTGAGAGCTCTTGTTCGGAAACAAGTCCTTGTTTCTGGAGATACTCCGCGAGACGCAACTCCCGAAGATTGGAAGCTGCGTAGATGATCTCACCCTCATCAAAATAGACGGTGGCCTTGACCTTCTCATGTTGTAGCCGCAATGTGCCCGAGAGGTCTTTCAAAGAGATCTCATGCACTAGTTCCGCAAGCGGTCGGTCACTTAATTGGCCCTTCATCAGTGGTTGCGAGACGATCTGCTGTTAACTCCTACAGGGGTGCGCGCGAGTTTCGCGAAAGCATCATAGCGCACGAATCAGGAAAAAAAGAAGTAGGGCTTTGACACGGGTCAAATCGCGCTCTATATTGATAACCCCAATCAATTTAAGTCGAGTCCGGAGCAGTAGCCCGACTGAGGAGGGCTTTGATCCGCGCCGCCGGAGCCCTCCTTAACAGTCGGGCTACTGCCCCGGATGGCGTCCGAGATCGTTTGCCTCAGTGGATAACGACACGTTGGTAATGTTATGGGTCAGGTACTCAGTAACAACCCTATTCAGACCGAGACCACCGAACGCGATGAGGCTGCGAGCGAGTTGGCACTGAAGTCCGATGCCAATCAAAGAGTCGAGCACCTGATCGAACAGTTAAAGTTGCGCAGTGTTGAACTGGAAGCTGCCAACCGTGAGCTGCGCCGCATTTCACATTATCGTTCCCTGTTCCTGGCGCGTATGTTGCACGAGCTGCGTACACCGCTCACTTCAATTCTTGGTTTCAGCGAGATTCTGATCGAGCAGGAAGAACTAACTGCTACGCAAAACCGGTTCTGTAAGAAGATTCAGAATTCGGGATTTCAGCTTCAAACTAGTCTGAATCAACTAGTAGACCTTTCGCGGTTGGAAGGGGGGCAGCCAGAGGTTTTTCTACAGGAGTTTTCATTACGCGAGGTGCTGCGCGAGTCGTGTGCGGCAGTGGCCCGCCCTGCTCAGATGAACCAGGTGCGACTCGAATATGATCTCGCGCCTGAGGTTACGACCGTGGTATCTGACCAGGGAAAGCTGCGCCAGATTCTCTACAATTTTCTGGGCTGGGCGGTAAGCCGCAGTAGTTCTGGACAGCAAGTTTGTGTTTACGCAGATTTGATTGATGCGACGCTTCTACCCCAGCGGGTCTTGCACCCCAGCCGAGATGCTCGGCTGGGGACCCCGCTCTGCCCCGCTGGCGATCCCGGGTTGATCCGGATCCGGATCGACGATAGCGGCGAGCATCTGGCGGATCTGTCTCGCGTGTTTGATCCGGAAGGACCTTCAGACGGACGTGAGGCAACCATGAACGAGCTTGGCATAATTATCAGTCATCGCCTGATTGATCTAATTAGTGGCAACGTAACGCTTCAGAATCGCGACGCCGGCGGCTTGCGGGTACTCATTCAGTTACCGGCGCGTCCCATGAAGGGATAGCAGAGGTGCATGGAAGAGATCGACATCCGCGAGTGCGTGACGATTGAGGAGCTCGATCAGTGCGTGAGATTGCAGCGTGAAGTCTTCGGACTCCCTGATCTTGAGACATCGCCTCGGCGTCATTTGATCGTGTCGCGTCAGGCCGGTGGCTGGACCCTGGGGGCCTTTACGAACCACTCCCGCGACCGCATCGTCGGCTTCGTGCATCATCTGGTGGCCATACGGGGAGAGGATGAAATCATTGGCTACTCGCATATGATGGCCGTCCATAAGGATTATCAGAATCTGGGACTCGGTGCGCGGCTGAAATGGGCGCAACGGGAGCGAGCGCTTGCCGAAGGCCGGCGCTTTATTAAATGGACGTGGGAGCCAATGCAGGCCCGCAACGCGCATTTCAATCTAAACCGTCTCGGCGTGGTCGCGCGGACGTATGGGGAGAACTTATACGGCACCGACTACGTGACGGATCCCGAGCAGCAGTCTTCCGCTGCCAAAGGACTTCCCAGCGACCGTCTTTTTGCTGGATGGGAGCTTTCCTCGCCAAGGGTCGTTGAACTAGCCGGCGGGGGCGAGCCCGCTCCTCCACCAGCGCCGCTTGCCGCAATCGAGATTCCTGCAGACTGGATCGGCCTAATCAAACGAGATGTGAACCTGGCGAAACAAGAACAGTTGAGGGTGCGACGAGAATTTGAGCAAGCTTTCTCAGCGGGATTTGTATGCGCTGGATTCGAGCGTTCAGCCGTACATCCCCGGTACCTGCTCTACAACGAGCCTGTATGAGAACCCAAAGAAAACCTACTGCAATTCGCAAGTCAGGAAGGCGGACCCTGTCCCCGCTCTTGCGACTTGAGTGGCTTTCAAGCTTGAGGCGGGGACAGGGTCCGCCTTCCTGACTTGCGAATTAACGGAGCTTGAGCCGTCCTTGGATCGCTGAATTCTTAGTCATCATCATGACTTTTGCTCGTTTTGATCGTTACGTTGACCGCCATGCGCGAAGTTTTACGGAGCGCTTGCAGACCCTCTGTCGCATGCCTTCAGTCGCGGCACGCGGCACGGGCATGCGGGCCATGGCGGAAGCAGTCGAGCAAATGATGAAGCGGGCCGGAATCGGCACACGTGCGTTCAAGATGGGTACCGGGTACGCCATCATCTACGGAGAGTGTGGAGGTGGTCCAGAGACTTTTCTCGTCTACGGCCACTACGATGTTCAGCCCGTCGGACATTTGACTGATTGGTCGGTCGGGCCCTTTGCCGCAACCATCGTAGACGGAAAACTCTTCGCCCGAGGGGCGG
>CAZVHN010000614.1:0-3609 GCA_964626895.1 uncultured Chloracidobacterium sp.
GACGCGGACATATCCGTATCGTCCGTACCGTACCCCTCACCACTTCGCGGTTTATCTTTTTCGTCCGCCATCACTAAGTCTTCTTAATACCCAATCTCCCGGTCCCCGAATCTCCCATCTCCGTGTCCCCGCGTCCCCGTGTCTCCGTGTCCCCGTGTCTCCGTGTCTCCGCCTCTCCGTGTCTCCGCGTCTCGCTCTACTCCTCCTCAAGCTCCGCCTCCGGCAGGATCGTCCGCATTTCAAAAATTGAAATGATCGGAAGGAACCTGATGAAGAGGAACAAGAGGGCAAAAAAGAGTCCGATCGTGCCAAGGAACATCGAGAAGTCCCAGACAGTCGGTGAGTACATCCCCCAAGACGAGGGCAGAAAATCTCTGTGCAAGCTGGTGACGATGATCACGAAGCGCTCGAGCCACATGCCAATGCTTACCACGATTGACAGCAGGAAAAGTACGACCAGATTCGTGCGGAAACGTTTGAACCAAATGATCTGCGGCGCCAGCACATTGCAAAGTATCAGCGACCAGTAAAACCATTTGTAGGGTCCGGTCATACGATTATAAATCATGAACCGCTCGTAAATGTTGCCGCTGTACCACCCGAAAAAGGCTTCCATGATGTAGCCGTAGGCGACGATCAAACCGGTAGCCAACATCACCTTGGCCATGTTCTCGATGTGGCGCATGGTGATGAAGTCTTCGAGGCCGTAAAACCTTCTTAGTGGAATGGTCAGCACCAGGACCATCGCGAATCCGGCGTAGATGGCCCCCGCGACAAAGTAAGGTGGAAAGAACGTGGCGTGCCAGCCGGGAATAACCCCGGCGGCGAAGTCCAAACTGACGATCGTGTGCACCGAAAGGACCAGCGGGGTCGCCAGTCCGGCCAGGAGCAGGTAAGCCATCTCGTACCGATGCCAGTGGCGAGCGGAACCGCGCCATCCCATGGCCAGCATCCCGTAAATGATCTGAAACGGCTTACTCCGAGTGCGGTCGCGCAGGGTCGCGAAATCAGGAATCAACCCGATGAACCAGAACAGCGCCGAGACCGTGCCATACGTGGATATCGCGAACACGTCCCACATCAGCGGGCTGCGAAACTGTGGCCAGATCCCCATCGTGTTTGGGTAGGGGAACATCCAGTAAAGCAGCCATGGGCGACCTGCGTGCAGCAGAGGAAACAGGCCGGCGGAAGCAACAGCAAAGAGTGTCATCGCTTCCGCAAAACGGTTGATCGACGTACGCCATTTCTGACGCAGCAGCAGCAAGATGGCGGAAATCAGCGTTCCCGCATGGCCAATACCAATCCACCAAACGAAGTTAATGATGTCGAAGGCCCAGCCGATTGGTACGTTGTTGCCCCAGATGCCGATGCCGGTGAAGACTAGATGGGTGATGGTCAGCAGCAGGAGTTGGACCAGCAGAAACGAGACAGCAAAACCGATGAACCACCACAAGGGAGTTTTCCGCTTCAAGACCAGCGAGCTGATCTTGTCGGTGACTGATGCAAAGGTCAGATCGGGTCCGACCACCGATGCAGTCGTGTCGATCGGGCCTTCTGTGTATGGTTCGTCCGCCATCGAAATCGGTTTAGAGTTTCTTAGGTTGTCGGTCTCCACACAGACAAGCTAATAAAGCTTGAACTCTCAGCCAGCTACCCAATCTCCGAATTCGGATTCCGCAGCGCGCCGAGATAAGTTGTGCGCGGCCTCGTGTTCAAATCAGCCAGTAGCGAATAGTTGCGCCGGTCGGCCTTCATTTTCGCGACGCGGCTGTTTGGATCGTTGATGTTGCCGAAGACGATTGCTTCAGTCGGGCAAACGGCCTGGCAAGCAGTAACGATCTCACCATCACGGACCGGCCTATTCTCGAGCTCCGCCCCAATCTTTGCTTCCTGTATGCGCTGGATGCAGTAAGTGCATTTCTCCATCACGCCGCGACTGCGCACAGACACCTCAGGGTTCCGCATCAACTGGTAAGTCGGTGTATCCCAATCCTGGTAAAGCAGGAAATTGAAGCGTCGGACCTTGTATGGGCAATTGTTCGAGCAGTAGCGCGTCCCGACACAACGGTTGTAGACCATGTCGTTGACGCCCTCGGCACTATGTACCGTGGCATGAACCGGACAGACGGGCTCGCACGGAGCATTCTCGCAATGCATACAAGGCACCGGCATAAAGTAAGTGCCCTCGGGATTGCTCGGCTCGTGACCCTGGAAATAAGTGTCAACGCGCAGCCAATGCATCTCGCGGCTGCGAACCACTTGCTCCTTACCGACTATGGGAATGTTGTTTTCAGACTGGCAGGCGACGATGCAGGCGTTGCAGCCAACGCAACTGTTCGCGTCAATAGCCATACCCCATGCATAGCCTTCGTACTTATGCTCGTTGCCGTAGAGTGTTTCATCCGGCGCCGGCACGTGGGTTTTCTCGTGACCATGCTCGCCTGTCGAATCACCGTGACCTTCCTTCAAATACTCTTCCAACGTATTTGTTCGCAGGATGTCGCGCCCTTCCATATTGAAATGGAGTTGCGTGACCGCGAGCTGGAACTGTCCCAGCGCCTTATCGACTTTGACCCCTGCAGCACTCCAGGGCGAATCCGAAGTGCGAATGGTGTAGGCATTGAAGCCCCGTTTACTCCCGACGCGACCGGCGCGTTGGCGTCCATAACCAAGGTGAAGTGTGATCACATCGTCGGGTTGACCGGGCGTGATCCAGGTGGGGCAGGTGACCGACTGACCAAGATGCTGAATCGTGATGTTGTCAACGAGGACCTCACCGCCCTTCCAGCCGATCGTGTTTTCAAGACCGAGACGCCTGGCGGTGTTCGGACTAACGAGAGCGGCATTGTCCCATGTTAGTTTGGTCAAAGGCTTCGGCAATTCCTGCAGCCAGCCATTGTTGGCAAAGCGTCCGTCGAAAATTGACGGGTCAGCGCGAAAGACAACTTCGTAGGTGCCAGGTGCCGGGTGCCGGGTGTCGGATATTGCTGGGAGCGCAGGCGTCTCCGCTGGTAGGGAAGACGTCCGCGCCGGGAGCACAGGCCTCCCCGCTGGGAGCGCAGGCGTCCCGCCTGCAGGAGTGTTTTCCCGGCCTTCACTCTTGATAGTAACGGTCTTCCCCGGCAGGGCGCTGTTCGGCACAAACCCATCGTGCAACGCTTTACGCCACCAGATCTCAAAATCAGCCAACTGATTAGCAGTCGGAACTGCTGCTGGCCCCTGAGCAGAACTCGGCGCACTTCCTGCCGTCTGCCTACTGCCTCCTGCCTCCTGCGTTCGTGCCTCCTGGCTCACAGCGCCCCGCCAGTAATCTCGAACGATGTCATACGCTTTGCGGTCGTATTGCTCAGAGAAGACTGCCAGAACCTCGTGCGCGGTTTTTGAACCGTACAGCGGCTCGATCAGTGGCTGAACGATCGTCGCCGTGCCGTCAAATGAGCGCGTGTCGCCCCACGACTCCAAATAATGAGCTTCTGGTATGTGCCAGTGGCAGAGTTCAGAAGTTTCATCTTTGTGAGAGCTCAGATGGACGCGCAGCCTTGTCTTGAACAGCCGGTTCTGATCGAGCTTCAGATCAGCCGGGGTGTTGTAGGCGGGATTGCCGCCGAG
>CAZVHN010000615.1:0-3466 GCA_964626895.1 uncultured Chloracidobacterium sp.
GGGGTGCCCACGGGAGGGACGCCCCTACACCTAATCCGCCGCCCGACCATCGACGTCCAGCCAATCGCGGGTGAGGTCGCACCAGAGGGCCAAACCGCGCCACTCTTTAAAGCCTGAATAGTAACGAGCAATCTTCTTGTCGGTTGCCTTGCGTCCTTTGTTGCGCACTTCGAAGAACTTCGCTCGGGTCCAGGAATCCAGCGCCAGACCATCGTATCGGCCCAGGAGTTTGAGCACGTTCTCCGCAGCGTAGTCGCCAACTCCCTTAACGCTCTTCATCTCCTTGATAAGTTCTGCGGTAGGCAATGGGCTCTCGAGCCATGCCTCCACATTCAAGGAGCCGGAAGCCACGCGTTCCGCAAGTTCCTTCAAATAAGGAGCACGGTAACCAGCTCGCACTTCGTTCACGTAGAATTTTAAAGGCATCAGCGCCATCGCTTCCGGAGTCGGAAAGGTCCTCCGTCCGCCGGCCGACTCGCGTCCCAAACTCTGAACCAGCCCCGTGACCATCTTCTTCGTGAGCGACCATGAACAATTCGTGGTGCAGATCATCTTCACCAAATCTTCAAAAACGGTGGGCGCGCGGAGCAGCCGGCCTGCTCCCTGCTCCGACACCCATTCGAAATCGGGTGTAGCTTTCATCGTTTGATAAAAGGCGGCCATGTCATCATCCAGCCGTAGCATGTGGCGTACATCCCGCAGCACTTGCTCGACAGCTTTTTTCCCAAGCGTGCGAGATGGATCAATTCGCACCGCGCGCTTGTTTGCCGTGATCAGGACTGTGACGGGTGCGCCGTCTGAGAGATCGAGGGTGCGCGTGAGCAGCCACCTGTCCCGGTCAATCTCGAATGGCAAGAGTTCACACCAGCCATGACTGATCACGGTTCGCTTGAAACTGAAAGTGCAAGGCGTAGCTATGGATAGTTGCATGATGACTTTAATTGATTTCAAGTTAAGACCAACGGTGACGTCTGCTCAAACAGATTATGACCATGGACGGAGAGAGTTCGCAAACAATAGCCGTTACCAGAGGCATCTTCATTAGATGACAAGCTTTTTGCAGTGCGGTGGCAAGCCCGAGCGCGACACCGCTTTGGATTGCCGTTCGAGACTCTTAAGCGGGCAATCCAAAGCGCCGTCGACGCTACGCTCTGCCGGCGCACTCCAAAAGTTCGTGCTGTATAATCGCTGGCGAAGATGGACCTCGAAACGATAGCGACTCCCGCACTCTTACTTGATGTCGAGCGCCTTCGGCGCAACGCGGACCGAATCGGCAACCGCGTTCGCGATCTCGGCGCACGACTGCGCCCGCATGTGAAAACACACAAGTCGATTGAAGTTGCGCGCATTCAGACTGAGGGCCACTCGGGCGCGATAACCGTGTCCACGCTAGCCGAGGGCAACGCCTTTGTCGCCGGTGGGTTTCAAGACATCACCTACGCCGTCCCGATAGAACCGGGTAAATTCAAGACAGCGCTCGCGCTGGCCAAGTCCTGTCAGCGTCTAAGTCTGATCACCGACGATCTGGAGATTCCGGCGCTGCTCAACGAGGCCGCACGAAATGAGGATGTCTTTGTCGACCTATTTTTGAAGATTGATTGTGGCTACCACCGTTGTGGTGTGGAACCAGATTCCAGAGAGGCACTCGAAATCCCTAAACGAATTTCCGATTCTTCGAACCTTCGTTTCGCGGGAATTCTTACGCACGCCGGCCACTCGTATCACTACCGCTCGCGAGATGAGCGCCTGACCGTTGCCAGGCATGAGCGCGATGTGATGAGGCAACTCGCTGCAGAATTGCGAGATTCTGGAATCGAGGTCCCGACTGTCAGCATAGGTTCGACGCCTACCATCACAGTTGTCGACCATCTTGACGGGATCGATGAGGCGCGGCCTGGTAACTACATTTTCTTTGACGCATTCCAGGCCTCAATTGGAAGCTGCACGATGGACGACTGCGCGTTGACCGTTCTGGCCGCGGTGGTACATCGGGATCTTAAGCGTAACAAGATCGTTATTGACGCGGGAGCGATCGCCCTCTCGAAGGACCGCGGCGCGACTGGATTTGATCCCACCTGCGGGTACGGTCGCGTGCTGGATCTTGAAGGCCGCAACCTGGGTCTTCGCATCGAATCACTGTCACAGGAACATGGCGAGATTATGGCCGAGAATGGCGATATTTCGGGACTGAGAGTGGGGTCGCGAGTTCGTGTGCTGGCAAATCACTCGTGCCTGAGTGCCGCACAACACTCACACTACAACGTCTTAGAGAGCGGTCGAATTGTGGATCGCTGGGAGATTCAGCGGGGCTGGTAGGGAAGCGGCTTCAACATGGTGAGTCAGAGTGTTCTAAGGTCAAATTCAGGACACTCTCGGTCAAGGTGAGTCTTGACAGAGCGGGTCTTTCGGAACTAGACTGACCCCACTTGAAACAGTGTATGGAAGGCTGTACCTGGGTCTCCCTAACACTCGGGAAGACTTGGGAGCAGAGTCAAACACACTAAGGCTCTCTACAGTATTACACGGTGCACGTACGTCACCGCTTCCGAATTAGCCGGAGCTTTCCGGCGTCGTTCGTCGCCCCAACCGGGCAGTCAGCAGGGCAGTCCGGATTGGGGCGATGTCGTGTCAGGCCCCTTTCAATTTCTCACCAAACCTCCGCCAAAGATTGAGGTCGCCGGTATGCGATGGTTATCGCCGGGGGCCCCAGGATATTGACAGAAGCAGAGTGGAGAAATACTCTGAAGGTGTGCGATAGGCGTTCTGTTCCCCGGCACATTTCAAACCCCATCCTGGTAGTCGCTTTCCGGAGGCCAAATGAATCCCCCCAACCTCGCTAGATCAACGCTATTCCTGAGTTTAGCCAGTCTTATCCTGTTACCTTCATGCTATTCGACAGCGTCCGGACAAACCCCGTTCCCGTCCCCAGACGCATCCCCAAGTCAGAATGTGAGTGAGCCTGGGGGGACCTCGAGGCAGCTCCAGCTCGAGCAGCACAAAACACTTCCGTCGAAAGCAAAGAGATGGGCCCTGGTTGTCGGCGTCGATAAGTACGCCGACCCGCAAATCAGCCCGTTGCGAGGAGCGGCAAACGACGCTCGAACGCTAACCGAAGCCCTCGTCAGATATGCCGGCTTTCCGTCTGACCAGGTGATCTTGCTGGCGACTGATCAGCCGGCTGAGAGACAACCCACCCGTGTCAATCTCCTGAGCCGACTCTCGAATCTTGCCGGCGCCGTTCCGAAAGATGGTTTGCTGTTGATTTCCTTTTCCGGTCATGGAATGGAACGCGGTGGTCAGGCCTTCCTGCTACCCACTGATGCGCAGATTAGTGATCAGATTTCCTTTCTCGAGGACACCGCGGTCAGCGTCGCCAGGATGCGTGAGCTCATCCGGGCCATCGGAGTGGGCCAGGTGATGATGTTACTCGATGCCTGCCGCAACGATCCGGGCGGCCGAGCCGATG
>CAZVHN010000616.1:0-2234 GCA_964626895.1 uncultured Chloracidobacterium sp.
CCAAGCGCTGGAAGTTGATTGTTCCCGCTGCCGCGGCTGTGCTGGCGCTGTCTGTCCCAGGTTACTTCTATCTTCACGGCACACCGAAACTCACGGACAAGGACACGATTGTCCTAGCCGATTTCACAAACACGACCGGCGACCCCGTGTTTGACGGGACGCTTCGCCAAGGGTTGGCGATACAGCTTGGACAGTCGCCTTTCCTCAGCCTCGTCTCCGACCAGCGTATCCAGCAGGCACTGCCTCTGATGGGCCAGCCGGCGGATGCGCGACTTACTCCGGAGCTCGCCCGGGAGATCTGCGAGCGAACCGGAAGTGCCGCCGTCCTGGATGGCTCGATTCGAAGCCTCGGAAGCCAGTACGTAGTGGGGTTACGCGCAAAGAGCTGCCGCACCGGAGACGTCCTCGATGAGGAGCAGGTGCAAGCAGCAAGAAAAGAGGACGTCCTGAATGCTCTGAGTCAAATTGCCAGCAAATTCAGAACCCGAGTCGGCGAATCGCTCGCCACCGTCCAAAAGCACTCGACTCCGCTCGCCGAGGCTACGACGCCGTCACTCGAAGCCTTGAAAGCCTATAGCGCAGCGTTGAAGGTTGGCTTCTCAACTGGCTTTGCTGTCGGCGTGCCCCTTCTCAAGCGCGCCGTTGAGATCGACCCCCAATTCGCGATGGCACATGCGTCCCTGGGGCTCTGGTACAGCGGTATGGGAGAGTCTGTCTTGTCCATGGAGAGCACGAGCAAGGCCTATCAGTTGCGGGATCGCGCCAGTGACCGGGAGAGGTTTTTTATCACGGCGACCTACGATCGTCACGTGACGGGAAACCTGGAAAACGCGCAACGGACCTTGGAGTTGTGGGCGCAAACTTATCCTCGTGACCGCGACGCCCACGGATTGTTGTCGGGGTTCGCTACCCAAGGGTCCGGTAAGTATGAAAAGTCGATCGAAGAAGCCAAAAAGGCGATCGGGATGGATCCGGACTTCGCGCCCGGTTATGTCAATCTTGCCTTCAGCTATTTTTACCTCGACCGCCTGGGGGAAGCCGAGAACGCCATTCAGCGGGCTTCCGAGCGAAAATTCGAAATGCCTGAGATCTTGCTCCTCCGATACTACATCGCGTTCTTAAAGGGAGACATGGCGGGAATGGCTCGGGAAGCGGCTCTGGCTAAAGGCAAGCCCGGTGCGGAAGACTGGATTGCCCACTCAGAGGCTCTTGTCTTGGCTCGTTCCGGCCAGTTACAACTGGCCAGGAGAATGTCACGCCGCGCCATGGATTTGGCTCAACAAGCAGGCCAGCGGGAAAGAGCGGCTGTCTATGAAACCGGAGCGGCGGTGTGGGAAGCCTCCTTCGGGAATGCACCCGCGGCAAGGCGGAGCGCGATGGAAGCGCTTGAGCTTTCCAAGGGCCGGGATGTGGAGTATGGCGCTGCGTTCGCACTGGCGCTTGCGGGCGATTCTTCCCGGTCGGAAGCACTCGCGAACGACCTCGAAAGGCGCTTCCCCGAGGGCACTTCGGTCAGATTTACCTACCTGCCAACGCTTCGCGCACTATTCGCACTGAAGCGTGGCGAGCCTGCAAACGCCATCGAACTGTTACAAGTCGCCCTTCCCTATGAACTGGCCATGCCTGGCATCGCCTTTGACGAATTTTTTGGGGGCCTCTATCCGGCCTATGTGCGCGGCGAAGCTTTTCTGGCTGGGCGCCAGGGCGCCGAAGCCGCCACCGAGTTCCAGAAAATTCTCGATCACCGCGGCATCGTTTTCGGCGATCCCATCGGCGCACTGGCGCGCTTGCAACTGGGCAGAGCGTTCGTTTTGTCGGGAGATAAGACCAAGGCAAAGACCGCCTACCAGGATTTCCTCACTCTCTGGAAAGACGCCGACCCTGACATCCCGATCCTCAAGCAAGCCAAGGCGGAATACGCCAAGCTGCAGTAATTCCGCGTTTAGCGTTGGGAAGATTCCTAATGAATTGTGGCGTCGGAAGTCCGAATGTGTGCACCGAAGACAATGAGTCGGTTAGTCGCACCCACGCCACGCGGTGTGGAAACGGGCCCGTGGTAGGGGAAAGATGAGGTTCTGGGCGAATCCGGCGCAATGGCTTTGCGGATCTCGACAACGACGGCATTCGCGATCTGTTCACGGCCAACTCCTACGTCAACGATATGGTGGGGAGGGCGATTGGGGTCACAGCCCTTAAAGTGATTCCGCTGGAAGACCCCTCAGTTCTGAAAAGTG
>CAZVHN010000617.1:0-1809 GCA_964626895.1 uncultured Chloracidobacterium sp.
ACACGGGACAGCCGCCGGGCGGGCGGCACCGCAAGAACAGCTTTGTCTCAGAGAGTCCGGTGACCGACGGGACGTTCATTTACGTGTATGTGGCGAACCTGGGGTTGTGGGCGTATGACTGGAAGGGGACGCAGGCGTGGACGACACCGCTCGAAGCGAATCCGATCTACCTCGACTTCGGGACGGGAAGTTCGCCCGCGCTGGTGGGGAACCTGCTGGTGATCTTGAACGACAACGAAAAGCAGCAATACATCGCAGCATTCGACAAGCAAACGGGCAAGCAGATCTGGCGCACGAATCGGGACCTGGGCGGCAAGGGGCCGCGGTCTGGCTGGGTGACGCCGTTTGTTTGGCGGCACGCGCTGCGCACCGAGATCGTGACTGTGGGGCCGGGCGTGGCGGTGAGTTACGATCTGGCCGGGAAAGAACTGTGGCGTATGGCGGGAATAGCAAAGGCGCCTATTCCGCTGTCCTTCTCTTACGACGGACTGCTGTACATAGATGGCGGGCGAGGAAAGGCATTGTTCGCGCTCCGTCCCGGCGCGGCGGGCGACATCTCGCTCGGCAAAGATGAAAGCTCGAACAAGTTTGTCGTTTGGTCTCAAGCGCGCGGTGGGACTTATCTGCCGTCGCCCGTCGCTTATCAGGGTGCCGTGTACACGCTGACTGAGACCGGAATCTTAAACCGCTTTGACGCCAAAACTGGAAAGCAGACTTACAAGACACGGATTGACCCGATGGCAACGGCTTTCACGACCTCGCCCTGGGCCTACAACGGCAAGCTGTTCTGCCTGAGCGAGGAAGGCCAGACGTTCGTGATCGCAACGGGCGAGGAGTTCCGGTTATTGCACGTGAACGAACTCGACGATATGGCGCAGGCATCACCGGCGCTGGTGGGCGACCGCTTGTTGATACGCACGGAACAAAGGCTTTACTCGATCCGCCGCAAAGCGTAGTGGTCAGCGGGTTCATGTGGTCGGCTGCGATGCTGCACTGCTTCTCGCTGCTTCGTCGTTAGTCGATACTTGTTTTCGGTTTCTAGCGCATCCGCGGATGGGTGATTGATAGTTTTGATGCGGGGTCTACTGCGGATTGTGTCGAGGATTACAGGTTTTCAAAAGCCAAAGTGCACGCAAGCAAGCAGCGCCAACCCGACCAAGCCCGCTGAGATCGTAAAAGACCATTCGATCACTGGACTACGACCTCCAAATACCCTACGGAAAATCACCATGCCGCTTTTCCATCCGTCCTGTTGGTACAAGGGAAAAAGATTTCCCAGGGCCAGTACCAGATTGAGGGCACCGAAAAAGGAACCCCAAGCGATCGCGGCGAGGATGAAATTTACGGCAATGCCTGCCAGCAGCACGAACAACTGTTGACTGAGGGGTCGTCTCTGCAAACCGGCCATGTCCATTCGCACGTAGGCGCCCAAGGGTAGAAGGCGGAGCTGATAGTCAACGCCCTGGATTCGTGCACCGAAAAGAAGAGGTCCCCACCCAAGTCCGGCCTCTGTTATACGAATCTTGCAGGCACGAGCCGCAAGAAAGTGGCCAATCTCGTGAAGCACGAGCGCAACCAGAAGGCTTAGGACAAGATTGAGTGGAGAAGCGTGCATCTAGCGCGGATACCTGTCGCGAAGTTAATTAGCTGAGAATGATAAAACCCGTGCCTCAAGTGATTTCAAAGTCTGTAGCTCTTCCCTCATGTCAAGAATCAAGTACAGCAGGGGGCATACGACTACGATTGCCTCCAACACACCCATGCCCCTTGTCATCAGAGCGAGGAGCAGGAATATCAGTGTGAGCGCAG
>CAZVHN010000618.1:0-3910 GCA_964626895.1 uncultured Chloracidobacterium sp.
ACTTCATTTCGGCAAATCACCTAACAAGATGATGGAAAATGGGAGCGGCAACAATCTAAGTCTGAAATGCAAAATCTGCAATCCGAAACTCTGGGTCTCCGTAATCAAGTGACAATCCATTCGTTGGTCGTCGCTAGCGCACCGAGCATCGTTCGTCGTAATATCGACATCGAAGGCAGTTCGAAACCGTGATTGCGCATATAGATAACAGGGGAATTAGAATGGCATTATTGGAAATAGTTAAGTGGCCGAATCCAATACTTGATGCGCCGGCGGAGCCAGTAACCGAGTTTGGAGACGATCTCAAGCAGCTGATTGGCGACATGTTTGAGACCATGTATTCGGCTCCGGGAGTTGGTCTGGCCGCGGTCCAGGTGGGTGTACCTAAGAGACTGTTTGTGATGGATTGCTCGGGTGGCAAAGATCCTGACCAGCGCGTAGTAATGGTCAATCCGGAGGTCCTGCACGTCGAGGGTGAACAAAATGGGGAAGAGGGCTGTTTGTCTTTTCCGGGGATCTTTACCCCTGTCGAGCGCAGTCTGCGAGCGGTCGTACGCGCCCATGATATCAATGGCAACGAGTTTGAACTTGATGACACGGAACTTACTGCCCGCTGCATGCTGCACGAAACTGACCACTGCGACGGTATTGTTTTTCTCGACAAGATGAGCCCGCTTAAACGCGAACTTGTGAAACGCAAGATCCGGAAGCTGCAAAAAGCAGGGAAGTGGGATTAAAGAAGGAAGCAGACGGCAGGAGCAGGAGGCACTTAAGAACAGCAATCGGGAAACGCGGTCGACACGCTCGTGCGTCGGCCGCGTTTTTCTCTGTGATACAAGTTCGCAGGTTTTTTCTTGAGCAAAGGTTTGACAGGAACAACGATCCACGAAATCAGACCAATTGGCACGAAATGGCCTTTAGTGTCGTTTCGTGTAATTTCGTGGATCGTGCCCTTTCTGGTTGCGGTCAAACCCGCGCTTAGGCTGGCGTGACGGTCGGTGATAGTATTTCCGAAAACAAAAATAGGAGCTTCATATGCCGACAGAATTTCGTAACGAGCCATTTACTGATTTCAGCAAGGAAGAAAATGCCCAGGCGATGCGGGATGCGATAGCCAAAGTGCAAAGCGAGCTGGGCCGCGAGTATCCCCTGGTGATTGGTGGCGAGCGGATCAAGACCGAGGCCAAGTTGGAGAGTATTAACCCGGCCAACCGCACTCAGGTAGTGGGCCGCTTCCAGAAGGCGACTAAAGAGCTTGCGAATCGGGCCGTCGAAACAGCGCACGAAACGTTCCAAACCTGGAAGAATACGAGCCCTTCAGACCGCGCGGATCTGCTGTTTCGTCTCGCCGGACTCCTGCGTGAACGGAAACATGAAATGTCGGCGTGGATGATCCACGAAGTTAGTAAGAGTTGGGCCGAAGCTGACGGTGACACCGCTGAGGCGATAGATTTTTGCGAGTTCTACGGTCGCGAGATGCAGCGCTATGCCAGCCCGCCATCGCTCACCAAGCTTCCAGGCGAAGAAAATCGTCTCGAATACATTCCGCTAGGAGTGGGAGCGGTTATTCCCCCCTGGAACTTCCCGCTGGCAATTATGGCGGGAATGACCGTTGCTTCGGTAGTCACCGGAAATACCGTCGTGCTCAAACCTTCGTCGGATGCGCCCACCATCGCTTACAAGTTCTTCGAGCTGCTTGAAGAGACAGGGCTGCCTGCGGGAGTTGTCAACTTCATGACTGGATCCGGCGCGGAAGTGGGCGATGTCGTGGTGGACCATCCGAAGACACGCTACGTGGCCTTCACCGGCTCGAAGGAGGTTGGTCTGCGTATAAACGAACGCGCCGCTAAGGTCAACGAAGGACAAATCTGGATCAAACGCGTGGTGGCCGAGATGGGCGGGAAGGACGCAATCATCGTCGCCGACGATGCCAATCTTGACGACGCGGCCACCGGAGTTGTCCAAGCCGCATTCGGCTATCAAGGACAAAAATGCTCAGCGTGTTCACGCGCGATCATTGACGCGAAAGTCTACGAACCAATGCTGGCAAAGATTGCCGAACGAACACAGCAGATCAAGGTCGGTGATCCGCGCGACCCGAAAACTAGTATGAGCGCCGTCATCAACGAAAAGGCCTTCAAGACCATCAACGCTTACATCGAGAAGGGTCAGGCAGAGGGTGGACGCCTGGTGGAGGGAGGCGGTTCTGATGGCGAGCAGGGATTTTTTATCGAGCCGACGGTCATCGCTGACGTAAAGCCCCTGGCGACCATCGAGCAGGAAGAAATATTTGGGCCGGTACTGGCCGTGATAAAAGCCAACGACTTCGATGATGCGCTGAAGATCGCCAATGATACTCAGTTTGGGTTGACCGGTGCGGTCTATAGCGCCGACGAGGACAGACTCGAGCGAGCTCGACGTGAGTTTCACGTCGGCAACTTATATCTCAATCGCAAGTGCACTGGAGCTTTGGTAGGGGTCCACCCGTTTGGGGGCTTCAACATGTCAGGCACCGATTCAAAAGCCGGCAGCCACGACTATCTCTTACTATTCATGCAGGCGAAGACTATTGCTACCAAAATCGGAGCCACTACAAACGCACGCGCCGAGAAGAGTGCGGCGATTTGAGTTTTGAGAGAGGGAATTGGAAGCCTCCTATGGAGTGCGTCGGCAGAGCGAAGCGGCGACGGCGCTTTGGATTGATCATTTGGAAATTGACCATGTTGTAATGTCGGGACACTACGATCCAAAGCGGTCTCGCGCTGCGCTTGCCACCGCATCCAAAGGTTGGGTATTTTCAAAGATTGGATTTTCTCCGAGAGGCTACGCCTGAACATGGGAGGCGTAGCCTCCTTTGATTTTAGATTCCAGACGGTAAGGCAAAGCCGTACCGCACGGATAGCGGCAGAGCCGCCCGCACTATGCGAATAGTTTTCATGGGTACTCCCGAAGCAGCCGTGCCCACACTGAAACGGTTAGTCGCCGACGGCCATGAGATCGTTGCCGTCTGGACGCAACCGGACAAGCCGTCGGGTCGAGGAAACAGAGTAGCCCCCAGTCCAGTCAAGAAGCTTGCGCTCGCGCAAGGCCTCCCCGTTCATCAACCTGCCAGGATAAGAACTGCCGAATCCCAGGCTCTTTTTGCATCGCACAATGCTGATCTGGCAGTGGTGGTGGCCTACGGCCGCATTCTACCCGCCGAGTTTCTAAGCGCGCCGAAGAGAGGTTGCCTCAACGTTCATTTCTCTCTGTTGCCACTCTACCGAGGCGCAGCGCCCGTCAACTGGGCCATCGTCAACGGAGAAGAGAAGACAGGTGTCACCACGATGTTCATTCAAGAAAAGTTGGACTCGGGTCCCATCTTACTCCAGCGAGAAACCCGGATCGGCGAAATGGAAACGGCGCCTGAACTGATGGGTAGACTCGCAGAGATGGGGGCCGAACTCCTGGGGGAAACCCTGGCTCAGCTTAATGAAATCACGCCTCGGCCTCAGCACGACCGGGATGCCACTTTCGCTCCCATGCTGCGCAAAGAAAACGGGTTGATTGATTGGTCTAAAAACGCTTTTGCAGTTGGACGCACCATTAGAGGTCTCCAGCCGTGGCCAAATGCTTACACGCATCACCAAACACACCGCCTGATAGTCTGGCGGGCAAAAGCCGCCCGCGCAGAATTGTCGAACGCTGTCCCGGGTGAAGTGGTGACCTCTCAAGGCGATGACCTGATTGTAAAATGCGGCGGGGAGACAATGCTTCGGCTCATTGAGGTACAACCGGAGGCAAAGCGGCGCATGAGCGTGCGCGATTTTATGAATGGCACACATCTCAAGGTAGGGGATCCTCTGACCTAGCTAGTGTCCTGTTTCTAAAGTGCGCTGACAAATCCGGCCGGCCAGGAAGAAAGCTTTGC
>CAZVHN010000619.1:0-5877 GCA_964626895.1 uncultured Chloracidobacterium sp.
GCTTCCTGTCGCTCGCGTTCCTCTTCGGCTTGGCAAAGGGCTTCCTCTTCCGCCCGGCGTCGCTCTGCGTCTCGTTGGTTCCGATTTTCCTCTGCGCGGCGATATTCTTCTTCCGCGGCGCCCCTTTCATCCTCCTCCGCCGCCTGTCGCAGAGCCTTACGCATTTCGGCAGCTCCAGCGGGCCGTTGTCTACGGTTGATGGCCATCCCCTGATGGATGATCGCAGCCACACCTGAAGAGCACTGCGGGTTGAGTTTCTCAATCGGCTGCAGCGGGTCAGGCTGTTCATCTTCGATGACGTTGAACCGCGTCGGCGCATCCGTTGGCGTCACGTGCGTCAACAAGTGATAGAGCGTCGCGCTTAAGCTGTAGAGATCGCTGCGGGGGTCCGTGCCATGACCGTGAATCTGTTCGAGCGGCGCATAGACCGGCGTGTAGCCACGAACACTACGGCTGGTAATTAGGGTGGGCATCTGTCCAGCGGCGCCCTTTGCCAGACCGAAGTCAAGCAAAAAGATCTCGCCCTGTTTTGTCAGTTTCAAATTCGAAGGCTTGATATCGCGGTGCAGAATCGGCGGCCGTTGACGGTGCAAGTATTCCAGGACTTTAAGCAACTCGTCAGCCCAGCGTAAAACCTGCGCCTGAGGAAATGGGCTGCCGCGCAGTTCAAGTAACTCCGCGAGATCGTACCCGGGGATGAACTCCATCACCAGGAAATCCCCCTCACCTTCGCTGAAGTAATCCATGACTTTGGGCAAAGCCGGGTGACGCAGATTCGCGAGCAGGGCGGCTTCGCGCTGGAACGCACTGCGGGCCTCATCATTGTTGTCGACGGACGTCTCTTTGAGCGCGATGATGCAGTTCACACGCTGGTCCAGAGCTTCGTAGACCGTGCCCATACCGCCATGTCCCAGTTCGCGCACCACGCGGTAGCGGTTTTGCAGAATTGTGTTTGGGGCGAGCATCTGCTTCGATGTCGAAAGAGTTATTCAGATAAGACGGCTCGTATTAAGACAAAGGTCAGGGTGCTTATTGAACCGAGCAGACAAAAGGATCTAATCGAAGAACGCCGTCCGCTGCTTTCTAGCAGAGCAGAATGTACGAGTGCTACTTGCGATCTGTCAATAATCGTCATGCTGGTCTTGATTTTGAACGCGACCCCAGTTGCTGGACGCTGCTTTCGTTGTAGGCACGCTTGTCACGTTCCTACTGCTCTGTTAGTCTCGAAACGTTGAAGAACGAACCGCGATAAACAGCCTGAATGCTCTATCGCTCACTGTTGCGCCCGCTACTATTTCGCCTGCCCCCGGAAACCGCCCACGAATTGGCGTTGCATTCACTTTCTTTTGCGCCCGGTCTTGCCAGGCGTTTACTGGCGCCGCGACGCAAGCGAAGCCCGTTTGGGGAACTCCAGCGCTTTGGTTTGACCTTCTTCAATCCAGTTGGCCTCGCTGCGGGCTTTGATAAAGATGGTATCGCCTTGCAGTCTCTGGCGGCTTTAGGATTCGGTTTCATCGAGGCGGGCACGGTCACTTTTCAGCCTCAACCCGGCAATCCACGCCCTCGTCTGTTCCGGCTTCTGCAAGACAGGGCTCTGATCAATCGTGCAGGATTCAACAACAAGGGAGCGGCTGCTTTTGCTCGGCAGGTGTCCACAAATCGGCCGGACTGTGTTCTGGGTGTCAGCATCGGTAAAAGTAAGAATGCGCCGCTCGAAGAGGCTGTCGAGGATTACCTCCGGAGCTTTGAGGTCGTTTATTCGGTGGCAGACTACATTGCCGTAAACGTCAGTTCTCCGAACACACCGGGTTTGCGAGAACTGCAAAGAGCGGGACAACTCGAAGCGTTGTTACAAGCGCTGCAGACGCGAAACCGTGAATTGAGTACGCAGAGTTCACGCGGCCGGCCAATGCCTCTACTGGTAAAGCTTGCTCCCGAGCTCAGGCGGGAAGAGCTGGAACAAATCGTCGAGGTAGCTCGCCGAACTGGGGTGGCCGGCCTTATCGCAACTAATACCACAACCAGTCGCGACGGCCTGCGAACAGCAACAGAAGAAGTTGCCGCATGCGGCGAAGGAGGCTTGAGTGGTGTTCCGCTTCGGCAGCGCTCGACTGGCATGATTGCCAGACTCTACAACCTCACGTCTGCAGCGATCCCGATCATCGGCGTCGGGGGGATCTTTACAGCGGACGACGCGTGGGAAAAGATCTGCGCCGGAGCAAGCCTGATTCAAATTTACACTGGATTTATTTATCAGGGTCCGAGCATAGCGCAAGAGATCAACGAAGGACTGGAAAAAATAATGACCTTGGGAGGATTCAATTCGCTGGATGCGGCAGTTGGCTCCCGCGCGAAAGAGCTTGCTGGTCTTTGAGATAATTCTGAACTATGAGCCTGACCGTGAAAGATAAACTAATTGTTGCGCTTGACGTGGATTCACCTCGACAAGCCCTAGCGCTTGTTAACACTCTGCGCGATCTGGTCGGGATGTTTAAGATTGGATCTCAACTTTTCACTGCGGCTGGCCCGGAGATCGTGAGCGAGATCGTGAGGACGGGCAATCGGGTTTTTCTCGATCTCAAGTTTCACGACATCCCGAACACTGTGGCATCCGCCGCAGTCGCAGCGACTCGATTGGGTGTTTCAATATTCAATGTGCACGCCTCGGGTGGTCGGGAGATGATGCGACGCACGACCGACGCAGTCTCAGAAGTTGCCACGAACGAGGGCCTAAAACGCCCATCAGTAATCGCCGTTACGGTCCTAACCAGCTCCGATGCGACCATGCTTTCAGAGGTAGGCATCGGCTCCGGACCTGAGACACTGGTGCGTCGCTTTTCACTGCTGGCTGAAGCCAGTGGTATGGATGGGGTCGTCGCATCTCCCCATGAAGTGGCCGTAGTGAGGTCGACGGTAATGAGTTCCGGTTTCCTGATCGTGACGCCTGGTGTACGTCCCGCAGGGGCCGCCCTGGACGATCAGAAACGGGTAATGACTCCCGCGCAAGCGATCCGGGCCGGCGCGGACTACATCGTTGTAGGCCGCCCCATTACCAGCGCCAAAGACCCCGTAGAATCAGCCTGGCAGATCCTGGAAGAGATGGAATCAGGACTGGGCTAACACCTTCATCCGACAGGAAGAGGAACTGACAAGCTGTCGATGCGTGTACAATTAGGACAACTGGTCAGCGCCTGCAACATTGCTCTGGCCCCGTTTTGAAATTATGATGCAAGGGTGAGGCAAAGTTTGAAGCTGGCAGTTGTTTGTAACTTTATATTCATGGTCCTCGCGCTCGTGGGCCCCTCCGCTCAGAGCGAAAGTGACTCGGTTTCTCTCCCGTTTTCTCCGGCCCCTTATCGTACAGGTGAGCGGCTGACCTACAACGTTTCATTCTCAAACTTTATCAGCGCCGCGCATGTCGAGCTTCAGGTAGGTGCACGCGGTGTTTTCTTCGGACGCGAAGGAATTCAACTTCGCGCTCATGTCGAGACCACGGGCGTGGTCTACGCCGCCTTGTTTGCCATCAATAATGATTACGTTACCTACGTTGATCCGGCAACTGGTTTACCGTTTCATTCTCAGCAAGTCGTACTCGAAGCTACCCGTACGTCGGACACGGAAAGGACGTTTAACGAACCGGCTGGAGCGGCGGCTATCCCGTCAACATTGAGAACCGGAGAGTCTTCCGGTACCTACGACTTCCTGTCCGCAATCTACCGGCTCAGGGCATTGCCGCTGGTTGAAGGATCTACCTATTACCTGTCGGTGAGAGGTGAAACGGAAGACTATCAAGCTGAGGTGAAAGTGACAGGTCGCCAGACCATCAAGACGACTGGGGGATCATTCAACACCCTTGTCTCTCAGGTTCGCGTGACAAATAATTCCCGGGCGAATAATTATCGCATTCGGATCTTTTTCAGCGACGATGAAAGACATGTTCCGGTTCTGATCACAGCCCGCATCGCCGCGGGTGAACTTCGTGCAGAGCTCGCCGGATCGGAATTCGTGAAGCCTGTGGCGGCTCCAACTACACCAGTCACGCCCCCGATTGCAGGGCCGACCCCGGTGGTCCCCCCTCAGCCTCCCGCTGACTCCGGCAACGGCAATCTGGACAACCTGCCATTCAAGGTTGGCGAACAACTGAACTATCAAATCTTCCTGGGAGACACCACACCACCAGCCGGGACCGCGACGTTCCAGGTGCGCGCACGGGCACGTCACTTCGATCGCGACGCCTTACTTTTTACGCTTCGGGCGCAAACCACGAATGCAGCGCAGCGCCTTTTCTTCGCCAACGATCAGATTAGCAGTTACGTCGATCCGAAAACGCTGCTTCCCTTTCGTTCCGAGATGAATCTAACTGAAGGCGCCCGGCGGCTGAATCAAACTCTTACGATTAACCAGGACCACGGCACTGCAACCAGTGATAAAGGCGAGCGGATAGAAATCCCGATTGGTACGCACGAGTATCTTTCATTTTTCTATCTGGCCAGGACCTTCAACATCACGCCGCCCCGGCGCAATGCGGTCTCGATTCTGGTTAACAACCAGCCCAAAACACTTTTCATTACCTCGCTGAAGCGCGAAACGATTCAAATCGGTTCCCAAAGCATACCGGCCATTCAGCTTTCACTCACCACCGACGATCCCCAACCAGATAAGTACCTCTTCCGGGTGTGGATCAGTGACGACAGGCGTCGGCTGCCACTGCGACTCACAGCGTCTACTAAACTCGGCCAGATCCGTGCAGACCTGGCAATCATCCCCCTCACCGCCCAATAACATTTTCTTGCCTGATTGCCTCGAACACCCATAACCTAATTGAAATTGATTTTCAATTAGGTTATAGTTCACCGAGCTTGGGGATTCGAGCCCCAGTTTCTCAATCTAAAAAGCGATCTCAGTTCGGGAAACGAATATACCAATGCTTAATTCCTTTATTATTGTCCTTCGCGAAGGGTTCGAGTCTTTTCTGCTCGTGGCCATCATCCTGACCTACCTCCGTAAATCCGGCCAAAAGTGGCTTACCTCGGCTGTTTACGTCGGCATCGTCCTGGCTCTTTCCGTCAGCGCCGGCCTGGGTTACCTGCTCAAAAACGGCGTGGACGATGCAGTCCTGGGTAGGCTCTTCGGACAAACGCTGGGTGGATATGCCGGTCAATTTCTCGGAAATGAAGCCTTGCGCGAAGCAGTTCTTGGCGTCGTCGCAATCCTAATGGTAGGAACGCTGGTAGTTCACATGTGGCGTATCGGACCGAAGATACAGGAGAGAATGCGCGATCGGTTAGGAGAGGTGTCGTCACGTAAATCACGGCTGGCAGCAGTGGCCGGAGTCTTTCTCTTTACTTTTCTGATGGTCACGCGGGAAGGCATGGAAACAGCTCTGTTGTTGTTACAAGTACGCGGGCCCCAGATGGTCAGCGGCGCGTTATTGGGCCTCCTTGCGGCGAGCGCATTTGCCTGGGGCTGGGCTCGCTTCGGTCACCTGATCAATGTGAATAGGTTCTTCCGGGTTACCAGCATTTTTCTTCTGTTGTTCATGTTGCAAGTTGCCATATATTCCTTTCACGAATTCTCGGAGGCGGGACTGCTGCCAAACAGCGAAATGCTTCACGAGGCGACAGAAAAGTTTTCCCCGGATGGTCTCTACGGGAAATGGTTTTCACCTCTGATGGTCTCAGTTTGTGCGCTGTGGCTCGTGGGATCTTGGATTGCCGAGCGTTTGAAAACAGCTCGGCAGGAGAGCATGAGGCTGAGACAGGTTTAGGGTTATACCTTGCTACTCGTTATGTCGCATCAGGGGCGATCTGCAACCTATTGAGGAACCCACAAGTTTGAGAGCTTCTGCGTTGGTGTGCCCGAAGGATTAGTCGCTGG
>CAZVHN010000620.1:0-5729 GCA_964626895.1 uncultured Chloracidobacterium sp.
AGATTTAACAACTCCTCGCGAAAGCGGAGGTCAACCAGCACCGGATGACCTCCCTGGCCTTGAAACTCGGGGATGACCAGCCTCTCTCCTGATGTCCATTCGCTCACAATGGTCCTTATGACGTCCGGCGGGACCGCCGGCTGGTCCGTTAGGGCAATAAGAGCAGCCTTGGTTTCGGGAAGGAGTTTTCTAAGGCCACAGGCGATTGAGGCGCTCATTTGGCTGGTTGGATCCAGGTTAATGGCAAACTCGAGGCGGAGATCACCGACAGTCTGCTGAAGTTCTTCTGCTCGGTGGCCCAGCACCACAACAATGTCTTCAACTCCCGCCTGGCGGAGGTTTTGGATGCAGTTACGAATAACGGTCGTCTCACCGAAGGGAAGCAGAGGCTTAAAAGCGCCCATGCGCTCTGATCGGCCGGCGGCAAGAAGGATTGCGGCAACTTCGCTCATGCGATGGCGTTATTCGGACTTTGGACCGAAGGCACTTTTTGGAGCGCGGTGGCAAGCGCAGCGCGACACCGCTTTGGATGTATTCGCCGAGAAGCGAATCCAAAGCGCCGTCGCCGCTTCGCTCTGCCGGGCGCACTCCATAATCGCTATTTCAATCGCAATTCCTCGAGGGCGCGGAGCGTGTATTGTCGCGTCATCTGTTTGCGCCAGTTCATAACGAAGTCGGTGTTGTCGAGCGGTCGAGCTTTGATGTAAGCAGCTTCAGCAGCGGCTTCGATGTGCTCGTTGTCGAGTGGATGTCCGATGAGAGCGGATGCAGCCTCTTCGACTTCCATGGGTGAGGGTGCAATTCCTCCTAGAACTATCCTGGCGGCCCGGACGACCCGGTCGCTACTGCTCTCGGTTCTGACTGGTTCATCCAGGCGCACATACGCGGCCACACCAAGCACCGGAAAATCAAAAGCACCACGGCGACGAAGCTTCTGGTAAGAAGCGCGCCAGCCGTTCGTTGGCGGCAGCTGAATATCGACCAGCAGCTCGTCAGGTCGTTTGTGCAGATAGTCGATACCATCGTCGTTGTATAAACCTGCGGCATCAATGACACGCTCGCCGAGTGTGGAAGCAAATCGCAGCTTGGCGCCTATTGCCACCATCACTGGGACAAGATCAGAGGACTGTACCGCCCAACACTTAGAGCTCCCGGGCGCTACCCAACAGATGTCGCCGTCCTTCTTCAAACAGAAATTGATGCCTTTGCGCCACTCATAGTTTTGATCGTAATAGTTGCAGCGTGTGTCGAGCAGCAAGTTGCCGCCAATCGTGCCCATGTTGCGCAGGATCGGCGTTGAGATCAGTCTTGCAGCACTTGCCATGAAGGGATAATCGCGATTGATGATTGGGTTCTCGCAGACATCAGTTAGTGTTACCGACGCGCCGATCCTCATACCCGACTTGCCATCACCTGAGATCTGATTCAACTCAGGCACCCGCATGATTGAGATAACGGTCTTCGGCGTCTGCTGCCGGCGCTTCATGTTGGGGTAGAGATCCGTACCTCCAGCCACAAACTGACCTTCAGAACCAGCGCCTGCAATAATCTTCACCGCCTCCGCGATCTCTCGCGGCACGCGGTAGTCAAATTTTGGAAGGCGCATCATAATCTAAGTCTGTCCTAGGAAAGGCTTTTCTCTTCTAATTTGAATCACGTTCACTTAATACCAAAGTTCTAAGAACAGAATGTCCCCGCTTAGTAAGGTTTCGGTTGGTTGGCCGACTCGGGGTGTGGCCCAGCTTCGCAGAAGGTTGGTGGATCAGGCCGCTCAGAAACCCGTCTGACGCCCAGTCCTGGAGCATGGCCATAATCTCTGCATTAACGTTCCCCGCCGTTTTTGTGTAAGGCGAAACTAAGTCACATTCATAAGCGCCCTCGTGATAGTCACCTATGCAGTTGTAGCCAGGCCACCGAGTGGCTTGTCGCAACTTTGCTAAAGCTAACAGTCCAGCTCCTTTGTTCATGGCACTTTGCTTGTCATGCAATGTCTTGCCCAAGAACGCAAACTCTGAGTATGAAAATCGTTTCGGTCAGGCTCTCTTGTTCTCCTTGAGCTTCAGCTCTGGATGCCGCGCGAGGAATCCACCGCGTTTCATCTTATAGCGCCCGGGCTTCAGCGTGTCCTCTTCATCGATTCCGGCCGCCAGGTCAGCTTGGTAATCTTCTTCCGAAACTTCGATGGTTACGTTCACACCGTCGTCTTCAATTACAGTGAAGACAAACGGTCTATAGGTTGATGGTTCTTGATCGCTCATATATTTCTTGTTCGGCCCGATCGGCCTTGCGTGCTGAGATAATACGTATTAAGTCGGCGGCGCGCTCCGCGTAGACCACGTACAATAGTCGCCGACTCGACAGCCCGATGATAACGAAGCGGGCCTCTTCGACCGAGTGCCCTGCGTCGTAATCTTCGAGTGCGTTCGGATCATAAAAGACCTCCGTAGCCTCTCCGAAGCTAACTCCGTGCCTCGCAAGATTCTCAACAGCTTTTTGGTCATCCCACTCGAACCTCACTCATTCTACCTTTCAATACGCCAGTTTTTCACGAGTGCACCGCCACGCGCGGCATCTCTTTGCCGTCGCCGCCTTCGGCGGGAGTTAGCACTCGCATCGGCATGGGCCAATCAACCGAAGGCACCGAATCAGGGCCGTAACGGCCGTCGCCACCTTTCGCTTTTTCACGCAGCGCCTTCAGGACCTTCTCCGGCATGATCGGTACTTCGTCGATACGCACCCCAACCGCATCGTAAACTGCATTCGCGACGGCGGGCGGCACGGGAAGCAGCGGCCCCTGGCCGACTTCCTTCGCGCCAAACGGGCCATTGGGATCCGCCTCTTCGATCAGATATGTCTTGACGTCGCACATCTCCATCGTTGTTGGGCTCTTGTATTCGAGCATCGAAGGGAACTTGTGCACCACGTTGCGATTGCCGCGATAAGCCATCTCTTCCATCAGAATTTCGCCCAGGCCCATGTAGACACTACCTTCAACCTGACCCATAACCAGCATTGGATTGATCGACTGGCCGATGTCGTGCGCAATCCAGATACGCTCGACAACGACAATGCCGGTCGCCGGATCGACATCCACTTCCGCAACGGCGGCTGTGTAACTGTAAGCAGGAGATGGCCCGACGCCGGCGCCTTTGTACTTACCCGGTGACGGTGGCGGCGAATACGAGCCGACGGTCCCAATCGTGCCGAACTTCGATTCCGCCAATACCACAGCCTCGGCAAATGAAACCCCAACATCCGGATTTTCCACGTCGAAGACCCTGCGTTCGGCAAGCGAGATATTCTCAATGGGTACGCCGAGTTTTTCCGATACGGCCATCACCAATAGCTCCCGCGCTCTTTCAGCCGCCTGTATCGCAGCGTTGCCGGTCATTAAGGTCACGCGGCTCGAGTAGCTGCCGAGATCTACAGGCGTCAGATCCGTGTCGGCGGTGACGACGCGTATGTCGAAGGGATCGATTCCCAGAACTTCAGCGACGATGTAGGCAAGGATTGAATCTGAACCCTGGCCGATATCTATCGAGCCACACATCACGCAGACTCCGCCCTGGCGATCCAGCCGCAGCTGCACGCCCGACTGCGGCATGCTGTTCCAATAAATCGGCAGGCCGGCGCCGCAGATGTAGGAACTGCACGCGATGCCAATGCCTTTGCCAAAGGGCAGCTTGCGATTCTCTTTGTTCCAGCCTGAAAACTTGTTCTTCCAGTCTGAACCTTCGACGACCTTGTCGATACATTTGCCCAGACCCATGCTGCCGACGCGCAGATAGTTCGCAGTGACCGAATAAGGTTTCACCAGGTGCTGCCGGCGAATCTCTGCCGGATCGAGCGCCAGCTGTTCTGCAATCTTGTCGAGTTGAACTTCGACTGCGTAACGCGGCTGGGGAGTGCCGTGACCGCGCTTGGGACCACACGGCGGCTTGTTGGTAAACACGCGTACACCCTGAAATTTGTAGCGGGGCACGTCGTAGGTGACGGTCTGCAACGCGCCCGTGTAGAACGTGCTCGCGACGCCGTAGCTGCCATAGGCGCCGCCGTCCAGGAACGACTTGAAGTGCATCCCGGTAATCGAACCGTCTTTCTTAACTCCCGTCTTCACCTGCATCAACACGGGATGACGGCCACGGTGACAGTAGAAAACCTCTTCGCGGGTGAGCGTGCATTTGACCGGGCGACCCGTGATCATCGATAGCTTGCAGACGATGATCTCGTGATTGAAAGGATCGCTCTTGCCGCCAAAGCCGCCTCCGTTGGGCGTGGCAATGACGCGCACATGGCTCGCCGGCAGTCCCAGAACTTTCGCGAGGGCGCGATGAACGTAATGTGGCGTCTGCGTCGAACTCCAGAGGGTTAATTTGTTGTCCGTGTCGAAGTAAGCAACGGCGGCGTGTTGTTCCAGGGGTAGATGTGTATTGCCTTCGTAGAAGAAAGTGTCTTCGCGGACCAGATCGGCCTCAGCGAAACCTTCCTCGACGTCGCCAAATTCCAACGAAACCTTTTTGTGGATGTTGCCGCCGTCTCCGTATTCGTGAATGCGCGGCTCTTCGATAAGCAGCGCTTCGTCAATCGTCGAGATAGAGGGCAGGCTCTCATATTCGACTTCAATGAGATTCATTGCGTCGAAGGCGGTGTCTTCGTCGATCGCCACCACGGCTGCAACCGGGTCGCCAACAAAACGGACCTTGTCGAGACAGAGCGCATGTTCATCCTGGCTGACCGGAAGGATTCCGTAGGAAATGGGCAAGTCCTGGCCGGTGATAACTGTAAAAACCCCAGAGGTCGCGAGCGCCCGGGAGGCATCGATTCGTTTAATCAGCGCATGGGGAAGATGGCTGCGCAGGATCTTCGCGTAGACCATCCTGGGCAGCACGATGTCGTCGGCAAACTTCGTCTGGCCCGTACACTTTGCCCGGGCATCGACTTTGCGGAATGGTTTGCCAACAACTTTGAGCGGCTTTCCGTTATTGTTCTTTTCGTTCTTGGACATCACGTTTAGAAATTAGCCACAGATAAACACGGATGCACGCGGATTTAAACCAAAAAAGTCCAGAGATCTTTGCCAGGCTACTTCCTTATCAGTCCAAATCCGTGTTTATCTGTGGCTGATTTACTCATAGCCATAAACGCTCTCCCGAGGTAATTCCATCTCTTCGCCACGCATACGCGCTGCCGCCAGTTCCACGGCTTCGTAGATCTTTATGTAGCCGGTACAGCGGCAGAGATTCCCAGACAGAGCTTCCTTGATTACCTCGCGAGTGGGGTTGGGGTTCTTCTTAAGGAGTTCCTCGGCAACGAGTAGAAATCCAGGCGAGCAATAACCACACTGTGCCGCACCTAAATCGGCGAATGTCTGCTGCAAAGGATGAAGCTCGGAGCCCGCGGCCATACCTTCAATGCTTTTAACGTCGCGTTCTTCGGCATCGAGCCCCAGCATCAAGCAAGACAGGATGGCGCGATCGTCAACCAGAACCGTGCACGTGCCGCATTCGCCAAGTTCGCAACCGTGCTTTGTGCCCGTCAGATTCAGATCTTCGCGCAGCACCTCCAGCAGCGTCTTGTGTGGAGCAAACGCAACTTCAGTGGGTTCACCATTCAGCGTGAACCTGATGTGTACTTTCTGTTTTGTTGCCTCAGACATCGGTCTCACAATTGACTCTAAAGGTTCTTGATTAGTGCGGCTTCGTGTAACAAACGTTCAGAATTTTGTTTTT
>CAZVHN010000621.1:0-1633 GCA_964626895.1 uncultured Chloracidobacterium sp.
GGATCTCGCTGTCGTCTGACAATCTCATCGTAGATACGTCGAGCTTCTTCGCGTGACCGAACCTCGCCCACAAGGCGCCGGTCGCCGTCCCAGATAGCAAACTCGACGATGGAAGCCGACTCAGGAATCGGGAACAAGTACGTGCCTTCGAGCGTCGCATCCGTGTCGTTGCGGAAGACCTGTTCGAGATGGGTCGTTGCCACTTGCGAGAGAATCTTTGTATCAATCTTGATGGACTTAATCGGCAGCGTGCGGGGCATGGTAACGGGTGGGACGGGACGGGGCGGTCGAGGGCAGCGCTCACAAGGCCCCGGCACAATTACGCCCTGACCGTTGGCCGTCAAAGCGGTCACAAAAAGGAATAGCAGGCTGAAAAGCACTAATGTTCTGGTTCGCATGTTGTCCTCAACTCAAAGAAGCTATCGCGGAAAACCGCTGCCTTACGTGAGGTAGAACGTATTAGACGAGCATTCTTGCGTCAGTATAGTTCCCGCAGGCGCTCGTTAGAGATGGCCACTATCGTTACATACAGGATGATTGCCAGTCCGCCCACCGCCAAAGCGACAGGCGCGCCAAATCGATGGGAAACGACTCCGGCGATCAGATTGCCGATTGGCATCGTACCGACGAATGAAAGAATGAACATGCTCATGACGCGACCGCGCATCTGATCGGTCACAAGTTTTTGCAGCAGCGTGTTAGCGACGGCTACCGAGGTTACGATCGAAAATCCCACCCCGAAGAGAAAGATTAGCGAGATTGCGAGCTTGGTCGAGAGTGCAAAACCAATCAAACAAACCCCGAAAGAGAATGCACCACCTAACACCGACCAGCCTTTCCGCTGAAAGTCACCCAGGTAAGCCAGCAGTAGCGCGGCGAAAAACGCCCCCGCTCCCGCGATACCCATCATCCAGGCCAGCCCGGACTCTCCAAGTTTGAAAATGTCGCGAGCGAAGATTGGCACCAGAGTTAGGTAAGGGGCGCCGAAAAGGCTGGTTACTGCTGAGATCGAGAGCAGCGAAGACACGCGAGGACGATTGCGCACATAGCGGAAGCCCTCGATCAAATCGCGCCAAAGCGCGCGGCGGTCCTTGACGGAGCGAGCGAGGTTCTTCTTGCTTTTGTCGAAGTGGACCAGGTTGAGAGCGATCACCACTGCGATAAACGAAAGCCCGTTGGCATAGAAACATCCCGCCAAGCCGAAGAACTTGAATCCCAAACCTGCAAATACCGGCCCGACAACCCGCGAGAGTTGAAACTGCGAAGAGTTGAGCGCCACCGCATTGGCGAGATCTTCGCGACCGACCAGGTCGAATGTCATTGCCTGGTAGGAAGGGCCGGCGAGAGCCATGCAACATCCGGTTATGAAGGAGAAGCCGAGAATCATCCAGACGTTTACCGAGTTCGTCCCCACTAGTATCGCCAGCGCGAAGGCGGCCAGACCGGCAACAACCTGCGTATAAAGGAGCAGCCGGCGGCGATCGACAATATCCGCGAATACGCCGCCGGCAAGAGTAAGGAAGAACCCGGGCACTGTGGCCATAAAGCCGTCAAGGCCCAGCCAGAATGCAGAATTCGTGAGTTGCAGCACGAGCCATCCCTGAGCGACGGCCTGCATCCACGTGCCCACATT
>CAZVHN010000622.1:0-7616 GCA_964626895.1 uncultured Chloracidobacterium sp.
TCAGCGTTCAAAAGGAATCCTGCTTCTTCGGTCTCAATAAACACCGGTACCCCGCCGGCGAAAACAACGAACTCGGGAAACGTCACCCAGTAAGGCTTCCCCATCAACACCTCATCACCGGGATTAATCAGACTAACCACTGCGTTAAAGATTGCTTGCTTTCCACCGGAGGTGGCCATTACCTGCGAGCGTTCGTAATCAGCACCAAATTCTCTTGCATATGAGTCGATGATTGCTTGCTGAAGCTGTCGCGTGCCGGCAGTAGGTGTGTATTTCGTCTGGCCGGCTCGCATGGCTTCGACGGCCGCTTGCTTGATGTTGTCGGGCGTGTCAAAGTCAGGCTCGCCGGCACCAAAATCCACCACATTCGCGCCCGCAGCACGCAGTGCGTCAGCGGCTTGCATCGCGGCAAGCGTCGATGATGGCTGCATCTTTGACACGTTGTTAGAAACGGGAAAGGAGAGCCCGGCGGGTTTGGTCATCATGAGTCGTAAGAGTCTGCGGCAGCGCCACCCTGAGGTCTACCTGCGCCGCGCTTGAGAGTGGTTTACTTTTTCCTCGCGCGTGTTTTAGCGACTCTCTTCGCATTCACCTCCCGTTGTTCGTATGGGCAAAGCCTCTCGTTGAGACTGGGACCTGTGTTGTTTCGTGGGAGCGTTGTGGAGTATACCACGCTGCAACAGTCGTCTTATCAGCCGCTTACCATTTTCTGTTTCATGCGTTCTTCGACGAGCGGCGGCACCAGCCCCTTGAGTTCACCGCCCAGTTGGAAAACCTCTTTAACCAGGCGCGAGCTGACGTAAGAGTACTTCTCCGCCGGCATCATGAATACTGTCTCAATACTTGGCTCCAGCCGGCGGTTCATCAAAGCCATCTGCAGCTCATACTCGTAGTCTGAAATCGCGCGGATGCCGCGCACGATAGCATCAGCCTCCTGAGCTACGGCATAGTGAACAAGCAAACCCTCAAAGTCATCGACCCGCAGCCCGCAAGTCGAGCGGTTGATTCCCTGCAATACCTCTTTGAGAATCTCGCGGCGTTCTTCGATTGTAAAGAAGGGTCGCTTCTCGGGGTTTATGAGAATGGCAATGATGATTTCGTCAAATAGTTTGCAGCCCCGCTCGATGATGTCGAGGTGTCCGTTGGTTACGGGGTCGAAAGAACCAGGATAGATGGCACGCCGCATGAGGGGGAATGGTAGATGGTAAATCGCAAATCGTAAATAGCAGATGACCAGAGCGTGAGTGGGACACGCGGCGAAAAGTTACCAGTCCCGTTGCTAGTGCTGTAGACCAAGAGTAAGATTGCCAAAATTAAGGAGTTGCCAATGGCTCAAATCATCTCACCAATCCCACAGGAACTTGGGCCCCATTTCACTGTGAACTTCAGCAGTCTCAGGTTAACAGTGGCACAGTTTGAGCAACTCTGCCGCGATAATCGCGACTTGCGCCTCGAACTCACCTTCGAAGGAGAACTGATCGTCATGCCCCCCGCTGGGTCAAAAACTGGTTTACGCAACGCGAGATTAAATCAAAGATTAGCAAACTGGGCCGACATTGACGGAACCGGGGCATGTTTCGACTCATCAACTGGTTTCACTCTGCCAAACGGCGCTAAATATTCGCCTGATTCGGCCTGGATCAGGCGCGACCGCTGGGATGCCTTGACCGAAAAGGAGCAGGAAGGGTTTGCTCCTATCTGTCCGGATTTCGTCATAGAGCTCAGATCGCCTTCGGACAGCTTGTCTCGACTGCAGAACAAGATGCAGGAATACATTGAAAACGGCGCCCACTTGGCCTGGCTCATCGATCCTTTCGAGCGGCAGGCCTACATTTACCGCCCGTACCATGACGTCGAAGTGCTCGACGGTCCTGAGACAGTCTCTGGAGAGCCGTTGCTCCGCGGATTCCTGTTGAGTCTGCATGAACTGTGGTAGGACTGCCCGATTGGGCCCGGACTGATACGCTACTCGAGCAAGTAACTGTTTCAATCAATTGAAATGCGAACGGCCGCACCAAGACCAATCATGCAAGGGTTTATCTCCCTGCTGATGATTGTAATACTCACGCCTACGGCGACGGCAGAAACGCGCAAACTCTATCCGGTTGATGAAGGCGCAAAGGACGCTTCCTTCAAAGCTTTTAGAAACAAACTTATTGAAGCTGTGAAGCAGCGCAACACGCGGTTTGTCCTGAGTGTTCTTCACCCGAGAGTTCAACTCAGTTTTGGCGGGCAATCTGGAGTAAAGGACTTCCTGGAAATGTGGAAACCCGATAGCCCGGATTCCGAACTATGGAACGAGCTCTCAACTGTTCTTTCGCTGGGAGGAACGTTCAGCACATCTGAAGGGAAGAGAGTTTTTTGGGCGCCTTACACTTTCAGCGCCTTCCCAGATGATTTGGATGGTTACGAGTACGCCTCCATCGTCGGTGAGAATGTAAGAGTGCGCTCGCAGCCGAACACAACTGCTGGCATCGTCACAAACCTCTCTTACGATATCGTGAAAGCAACATTCCCTGTCAGCGATAATAGTCGTGAGGGCGATGTCCCTGGCTGGGTAAGAGTCGTTGTTCCGGATGGAAGGAGTGGTTATGTTGCTAGTAGATACATTCGGAGCCCGATTGACTATCGGCTAGGTGTCGAGAGAATTCGCGGCAAGTGGTTAATCACCTATTTCATTGCGGGAGATTGAGCGAGAAAGAACGTTATCCAGCGGCTTGACACTGCGGAAGTGCGATGTTTCAATAGTCCACGGAGATCAGACGTGGTGAGTTAAGGCGACTTGCGGCCACGTAAAATAATCCGCTAAACAGCTCGGCGAGTCTTTCCAGCAAGACTAATCGAAAAGGGTTTGAGGAAAGCCCCGCGTTGTTTAGCGCGGGGCTTTCGTCATTTACGATTTTAGATTTTTGATTGCCGATTTGAAGGCCGGACATTAGTGAGCACCGCTGCTTGGCCGCTAAACGAATTCAGAAATCAAAAATCGCAAATCAAAAATACTTCTATGTCCAGTTTTCTCGACACATTAAAAGAACGCATCGTGGTCTTTGATGGCGCGATGGGGACCAACCTGCAGGTGCAGAACCTGACTCTGGAGGACTTCGGCGGGCTGCGGTTCGAGGGTTGTAACGAGAACCTGCTGGTCACCAGGCCTGACGCTGTCGAGAAGGTCCATGCCGCATTCCTCGAAGTCGGTTGCGACGTCATCGAGACCAATTCGTTCAACGGCACGCCGGTGGATTTTGCCGAGTATGACATCGGTGACAAAGCATATGACATGAACGTTCTCGCGGCCCGCCTCGCGAAACGTGTCGCCGACGACTACTCAACCAAAGCCAAACCACGCTGGGTTGCCGGCTCCATGGGACCGGGACGCAAGCTGCCAACGCTGGGCCACATCACCTTCCTAGACCTCAAAGCCGCCTATCGTGAGCAGGTGCGCGGGCTGCTTGACGGCGGCGTTGATCTGCTAATTGTCGAGACCTGCCAGGACCTACTGCAAACAAAAGCCGCGCTGGCGGGAATCTTTGAGCATTTCGAAGCGACACACGCGCGCGTGCCCGTTATCGCGCAAGTAACGATCGAAGTCTTTGGCACAATGCTGAATGGCACTGAAATCGGTGCCGCCTTGACAGCGCTGGCGCCATTTCCGATTGACGTAATTGGCATGAACTGCGGCACCGGGCCGCGCCATATGACCGAGAGCGTCCGCTACCTCTGCGAGAATGCGCCGCTCCCGGTTTCGGTCCTGCCAAATGCGGGACTGCCCTCGGTCAAGGAGGGCAAGATGCACTATGACGAGACACCCGAAACGTTCACGGCGCAACTGATCCACTTTGCCAGCGACTTCGGCGCCAACGTCGTGGGCGGCTGCTGTGGCACCACGCCGGCGCACTTGAAGCTGGTCGTCGAAGCGATGCAGCGCATCACTCCGAAAGCGCGCAACGCAGCGCTCGTGCCTGCCGCCTCTTCTATCTACTTCCAACAGCCCTATGTACAGGACTCCTCATTCCTGATCGTCGGCGAACGCGTGAATGCCAGCGGCTCAAAGAAGATGCGCGATCTCTTGAATGTCGAAGATTGGGATGGCCTTGTTTCGCTGGCCAAGGACCAGGAGCGCGAAGGCGCGCACGTGCTGGACGTTAACGTGGACTTCGTAGGCCGCGACGGCGAAGTCGACATGCACGAGCTGGCATCGCGACTGGTTACAAACATCAAGCTACCGTTGATGTTTGATTCCACGGAGTGGCAAAAGATGGAAGCCGGGCTGCAACACGCCGGCGGCAAGAGCATCCTCAACTCTACAAACTACGAAGACGGCGTGCCCCGATTCAGCAAAGTAATTGACCTTGCGAAGCGCTATGGAGCGAGCGTGGTTATCGGAACCATTGATGAAGAGGGAATGGCACGCACGGCAGAGGGAAAACTAAAGATTGCCCGGCGGGCATATGAGCAAGCCACTGGGGAATTGGGCCTGCCTGCGTCGGATATCTTCTTTGACTCACTCGCACTACCAATCTCCACCGGCATTGAAGAGGATCGCCGCAACGCGCTCGCAACGATCGAGGGAATTCGCCGGATCAAACAAGAACTCCCGGGTTGTTTCACTATTCTCGGTGTCTCCAACATCTCGTTTGGTCTCAATCCCGCGTCGCGTGTGGTGCTGAATTCCGTTTTCCTACACGACGCCGTCGAGGCCGGGTTGGACGCGGCTATCGTCAACGCCAGCAAGATTGAACCGTTGAATCGCATCGGAGAGCAGGAACTCAAAGTCGCGCGCGAACTGATCTATGACCAACGTCAGTTTGAGGGAGATGTCTGCACTTACGACCCGCTGATCCAATTCACGACGCTGTTTGAAGGAGTCAAAGCCAAGAGCGCTAAGAAGGCCAGTAAAGGCGACACGGTCGAAGAGCGGTTGAAAAACCACATCATCGACGGCGAGAAAATCGGCCTCGAAGCGGAGTTGCAGACAGCGCTCGAAAAGCATCCCGCACTCGACATCATCAACAACATTCTGCTCGAAGGCATGAAGGTGGTCGGGGATCTCTTCGGCAGTGGCCAGATGCAGTTGCCGTTTGTCTTGCAATCAGCCGAAGCGATGAAAGCAGCCGTGCGCTTTCTCGAGCCCTTCATGGAAAAGAAAGGCGGCGCCACTGCGAAGGGCACGATGGTGCTCGCTACTGTCAAGGGCGACGTTCATGACATCGGTAAGAACCTGGTCGACATCATCCTTACCAACAACGGCTACAAGGTGATTAACCTTGGCATCAAACAAACAATTGATAACATCCTGAATTCGTACGAAGAGCACCAGGCGGACGCGATCGGGATGAGCGGCCTACTCGTAAAATCAACGCTGATAATGAAGGAGAACCTCGAGCTCATGAACGAGCGTGGCATTACAGTGCCGGTGGTGCTCGGTGGTGCGGCGTTGACGCGGCGTTATGTTGATGACGATCTAAAATCACTCTATAAGGGCCAACTCTTCTACGCGCGTGACGCTTTCGCCGGCCTGCATACGATGGACAAGCTGGCGAGCGGAAACGGACAGTTGGTGGCGGCCGCAGAGGGGGAGATAGGGCGACGGGGAGAAGCGGAGACGGGGAGAAGCGGAGACCGCCAGAGCGGGGAGACTGTCGAGGACGTGGAAGACCTGATAGGTGAGGAAGCGAAGTTGGGCATTCGCAGACCACTGAAGCCACGTGGCTCGACAAAAACTGCGGGCGACAGCACGCACACCAAACGGTCAGCCGCTAGTACGGATGCAGAGACACCCACAGCGCCTTTTTACGGTTCCCGGGTGGTGGAAGACATTCCTCTCGATGAGGTGTTTGCTTTCGTAAATGAAACCGCACTCTTCAAAGGGCAATGGCAGTTCAAGCAGGGGCGAAAACCTCTGGATGAGTATCAAGCATTTGTGAAGGAAACCGTTCGCCCGATCTATAACGAACTGAAAGAGCGTTGCAAGGGGGAGAAGCTACTCGTACCGCGCGTTGTTTACGGCTATTTCCCCTGCCAGTCGTCGGGAAACGATCTGATTACCTACCATGAGGACGAGAAAACCGAATGGCTGCGATTTACTTTCCCACGTCAACCCTCAGCCAAGCATCTATGCCTTACGGACTTCTTTGCCTCGAGAGATTCAGGCCGGATGGATGTTGTGGGCTTTCATCTTGTGACGGTTGGTCGCCGGGCCAGCGAGTACGCGCAGGAGCTTTTCAAGTCGGACAACTATGCCGACTATCTCTATTTTCACGGTCTCAGTGTCGAAAGCGCCGAAGCGCTCGCTGAGTTATGGCACAAACGAATTCGTGAAGAGCTGGGCATTGCCGGCGCAGATGCGCCGGAAGTTGCCAAGCTATTTCATCAGGCCTATCAAGGCTCGCGCTTTAGCTTCGGCTATCCGGCATGTCCGAATCTGGAAGACCAGGCCAAGTTGTTTGAGCTGCTCGACCCCTCGCGCATCGATGTTGAGCTGACCGAAGAGTTTCAGCTCGACCCCGAGCAGTCAACCTCCGCCATCATTGTCCACCATCCGGAAGCGAAGTATTTTTCAATCGACTAAATCAAGGTCAACGTCCAAAGTCCAATGTCCAAAGTCCAAAGTCCTGTACCAAAGGTTGCCGCCACGGACTATGCGGCCCGAGGCAAGACAGGCGTTGGACCTCGGACCTTGGACGTTGGACCTGAACTTGATGAACTTGCCGTCTTGAATTGGTTCGAGCGGTTTGCTTTTCGACTGGTGAAGAAAATGAACCAGGGCCGCTGGAAGCGTTGCTGGACCTGGGCCCAGAAAGTGTTCGGCGCAGGCTGGATTCATTTTGCTACCTACAATCTCATGCAGGTCTACGGACTCGAGCACGTCGAGGCCGCCTCACGCGACCGTCCCATCCTCCTGGCAGCCAATCATCGATCGTTCTTCGACATGTACACGGTATCGACCGTGCTCTTTCGCCAAACGAGCTGGCGTAAACAACTCTTCTTCCCAGTGCGTGGCCGCTTCTTCTATCAGTCACCCCTCGGCCTCTTTGTGAATCTGGTCATGGGATGGTGGTCAATGTACCCGCCATTTTTCGCTTCCGGAGAAAACCCGATTCGTGAAAAACGCGCCTTTGACAAGTATTCATTTCGGTTGCTGACTGAGCTCTGCAGGAACGGGCCAGGGAATGTTATTGGTTTCCACCCTGAAGGGACGCGGAACAAAGGCGCTGACCCGTATTCGTATTTGCCCGCGCAACCGGGTATCGGAAAACTCATCAAGGACGCATCGCCACAAGTGATCCCAGTCTTCGTTGCCGGCCTCAGCAATGATCTGCCACGACAGGTGCTGGGGAACTGGACCGGAGGCGAGCCGATTCGGATACACTTTGGAAAGCAGATTGATTTTCAACAGCATCTGGAGAAGAGGGACCACTTGCGAACCTATAAAGTGATTTCGGAATTCGTGATGAGCAAAATTGCCGAGCTTGGAGAAGAAGACCGCACGAGCAGCCTAAGTAGAGTCATCGACAAGAGGTAAACTAAGCTAGCGTCCTGTCTCTAAAGTATGCTGATAACTCCAGCAAGGTTAGGCCGTTGGCAAACGTGGACGACTGAAGTAAGACCGTCAATAT
>CAZVHN010000623.1:0-4746 GCA_964626895.1 uncultured Chloracidobacterium sp.
CCACGACATTCGGAGCACGGGTCCATGAAGGAGTGGCTTGGATACGATTTGGACCCGGCGCGCTTCAATATCGAGACAGTGAACGGCGTTTTGAGCCGGATGAAGGCTTGACACTGTCATATTCAGGCGATCTTGATTCCAATGGATTCCAGAAACCTGGTGGGGCGATCACCGCCGATCATCGCGAAGATGTAATCGTTGGGTATGGTGATCTTTTCTTCGCTCGTCCGCGCGTTCATTAACACTACGTCAGCGTCACGTATTTCTTTGATCCCAGTGCCGAAGTAGGCCTTGATCTTCCCTTCATCGATGCACTGGTAGACCTGAAGTTTATTGAGAAACTTTAGATCGTTTTTCATGTCGCTCCGTATAACCAGAATGACCTCGTTGATCTCATCCTCACTCCGGAAAGTGATCTGATCACCGTTGCGCCGGGCCACGAGATCGACAGCGGCTTCAATAGCAGAGTTTCCCGCGCCAACGACGACCAGCCGTTTTCGCGTGTAGACGTTCGGGTCAGTTAGTTTGTATTTAACTTTGTCTTCCGTGCGCTCGTCGCGCGTGATCTTCATTTCCTCGCCGGGCACTCTTAACTTCATCGGCGTACCCCGGTTGCCGAGCGCCAACACGATCCGGCGCGCTCGATAGCTGACCTTCTCCCGCTCGCTCCCTTTCTCAGTCTGAACGACAAAATAATCGCCGTCCTCGGCCTTCTTGATGGATTTGCAGCTCTCGCCTTCATTGATTGAGACGCCGTTAGTCTTCATCGTGCCGGTCCAGGAGTCGAGAATCTTTTCGCGCTGCTCGCCCGCTCCCTCGACGGCAATCGTGCCGCGCGAATCCATGGTTTCCGGTTTGAAGAAAACGTACTTGCCCTTTGGGTAGGCGTCAATAGTCGCGAGAATCTTGTCTTGCTCGATGCCGACGTATCTCAGTTTGAACTGTTTCGCGGCAATGGCGGCGGAAAGACCGGCCGGCCCGACGCCGACGATGGCCACATCAACTTCGGCTCTTGGCTCAGCGCCCGCGCCGTTGTTGAGCTCGTGCGCGATGTGTTTGATTACGTCCGCTCCTTCGTTGGCCGCATTTTTTATGAGCGGTGTTCCTGACACGTCGCCGATAATGTAACAGCCTGGGACATTTGTCATAAACGAAGGATTGCGCACGGGCACCGGACGGGGCTTGATTTTCTTTGTTGTGTTGATGACGATGCAGGCCTTGGGACTAACCGGACACTCCACCTGACAAGCAGTGTCTTCCATGCACTGATCGCGAGCCACCGGCGACGCGATCCCATTAACGATTGCCAGCACGTCGTGAGGGCACGCGTCAACACACGCATGACAGCCAATGCAGCGCTCTGGAAAAATCACCGGGTAAGGGTAATCAGGGGCATCTGGCGCGAGCCGTTCGAGATCTTCCTTTGAGATCAGAGATACCTGGTCACTGGCGGCTTGTGGCGGCGCCACGGGCTCTTCCAACAGGCGGCGAGCGCGCTCCGCATCGCGTATCGCGAACCAGAAACCGGCAATCGCCAGAAAGACGCTCACGCCGGCCCAGCCGTACCACGGCAGACCACCAAAATAGCTCTTGCTAATATCTTCCGAGATCAGATTGATCCCCAGAAGGGTCGCCAACAAGGTGATGATGAACAGAAGTTGCGACTTTCTCATCTCTCAGCTCATAGGCGCGGTCGGGGCCTGCGGCCCTCTTATTCAGTAGTTCATCTTGTTAATCTTGTGAATCCTGTCTATTAACCGGGGAAAGAAGGTTAGACAGAATTTACATTATTTACATGATTACCTCTTGCGGAGGTGGCCACAGGAAAGCCGTCGCTTCGATGGCCACTCTCATGATAGTCCCGTCCGTTTACATTTATCTCCAACTTATCTTTCCTCTGCGGCCGGTGGCGCTGAAGCGCTTAACAGATCCGGATTTCGGTGCCGCTTATCCATGACGTGCTGCACATGGCACGATACGCAATTGGGCGCCCCGGCGGCAATTGTTCCTCCTTCGGCCGCATCCGCTGGACCGCTGTGGCAGGTAATACACGTCTGGCGCGGATACTCTCGATCGGGGGGGTTGAAAGAGCGGTGACAGCTCGAACAGGAGAGCACCGGGGGCGAACCCGGACCTGCACCCACGACCCCAGTCACGCCGCCCCTCGCGCGCACACGGTAAAGGTGGAGAGCGTGAAACTGTTTATTGCGCCACACCTGCTCGCTATCGGTAGGGAGGCGCAGGGCCGCCAGCTTAGGTCTTTCCGCGAGCTCGTCCGCATCCAGACCTTTCCACTTCCACTCGCCACCCACCACCGGGTAGCCCAGCGTGCCGCCGTGGGGCGTGCCGACGGTGCGGCCATTGTAACTCTTCGTGTTTTTGTCGGTGTGACACTTTGTGCAGGAATTCAGCGCCCCCCGGCGCGCCGAGAACTCCGTGCCTTTATGTTCTGAATGACACTCCATACATCCGATGGCCGCATCGGAATGCGATTTGGTGACCGTGGCGGCGAAGACTTCGGTAGTATGGCAAGATGCGCAGCGTCCTTCCATGCCGGCGCTGAGCGAATGGCAGCTCGTGCATGATCCGGCGTTTGGTTGTTTGGCCACTGCCGGCATCAACGCGAGACTTGTCCGGCTGTGTGCGTTCGAGATGGGAGCGGGAGCATAGGCAGACGTATACCAATAGGCCGCGGCAATCGATAAAACCCCCAGCACTGCTGCCGACCAAAAGAAGACCGCTAACGGCCAGGGACGCACCAGGTCCCTTGTCGGTGTCCAGTTAAAGCGGGCCTTTCCCAGTCGCGGTGGCCGCCGCGGATGAAGTGGGGACCGGCGCCCAGCTTTCTCTCTCGTACGCTTGCCCCAGAAGAGATCGAGAGTGTGGGCCACCTCCGTTGGCGCCGCTGCTGCTACTTCTCTGCCGATGGGCTGCGTAACCGGCGTCTCTCCTCGCGCTTCGGCCTCCCCAATGCGCAGGCCGAATTGCAGGGTAACGACGAGTACTAATGCATCATCCTTGCGTTCCGTCCGCAGGAAGAACGGCCCGATTCGGATTTCGTCGCCGCTAGCCAGCGCCACGGCCTCTTCGCGCGCAACCAGTCTGCCATTGACCGTTGTCGAATTCGATGAGCTGAGGTTGACAAGATAAAAGCGTCCTTCGATCTCTTTGATACCGGCATGCAAGCGCGAGACGTCTGGGTGATTCAGCAAGAGATCGCGGCCTGAAGCGCGCCCGATTTTCAACGCTTCCGCAACCAAAGTTGTCGGATCGAGCCCTCGATCTTCGCGAAAGATAATAAAAGTGCTGAGCTGCGCCTTCATTTGCTGCTAGCGAGCGACGAAGAACACGACTTGGATGATGTGTACCACCAGCAACACCAACATCACCGCTGAGGTAACTACATGAGGTGCGAGCCACAGCTTGAGCAGTTGATGCAGATAAATTAGCGCATCAACGCGTCGCAAAGTGGCGGTTGCTTCTACGGCTTCAATCAACCGGCGGCGAGCATTAGGATCACTCAATGGGGCCGCTTCAATTTCAAATTCGTCGCGCGCCTCGGCCAGCAGCGCCGATAGCGGCTCGCGGCGCACGTACTGCCGCAGCAGGTATGACAACGAGAGGAATCGCCGGCGCACCTTGCCTTCGATTAGCCGGCGCAGTTCATTGTCGCTCGTGTCGATCTGCGCAAGTGTCTCGCGCAATTCTTCGCGACGCGCTGTCAGGTCTTCAAATAACAGCGGATCCCCTTCGATGCTGGTCATGATGCGAGGCACGATGATGTAGCAGGCAATACCAAACAGCCCGGATAGGATTGCCAGATCGAAAGACACCATCAACATAGAGGTAAGCAGACCACCAGAGCTGCGCCCTCCGTGCAAGAGCAGCAAAACGCCGGCGCCAGCCCCGAGATAGATATGGGCCAGCAACCAGTAACGAAGTGGGCCAGCCCGGCGCCGGTACACCTGCTTGCGACCCGGATAAGTCATCACGGCTGCGATACCCACCAGACCAACAATCCCGGTAATCCAGCGTACAGTCAGCCATGTGTCGCCCAGTCGGCCATCGAGTGTATATTTTCGCGCCGCCCAAACAGTAGCTATCGTCAGCAAGAGTATTCCCAGAACTCCGAAGATGTGGAACAGCTTTGCGACCGGATCGCTCTTGTGAATGTTTCGCCCGATCGCGTGCGTCTGGTCACGATAGATAAGCCCGACCGCACTCTTCGCTTCGGCAAAATATTCCTTCGGGTTAACGCGAACGAGTGCGCCCGTCGGACAATTCTCCTGGCAGGAATAGGCCTTGCCGCGCGCGCCGGCCGGATTGAGCGGTGTGTTGTTGCAGAGGTTGCATTTAACCGCGAGGAGGTCTTCGGTCTCTGTGACGGCGGGAGGAACTGTCGGCGGCGTCAGCGAAAACCACTGTTTAATCCGCGCCCTGGGCAGCTGCGAGGACGGGGTTGTCGGCTTGCGCGGCACCATGGAAATTGCATTGTACGGGCACTGCGTGGCGCAATCACCACACCCAATGCAGGTCTTGGGTTCTATGTCGATCATCCCCCCGGGGAGACGACCAATCGCGCCGGTAGGACAACCGGTGAGACATTCGGGATCCTGACAATGGAGACAGACTTCGGGCGACAGCACGTGCTGAATCGATTTGCTTTGCAGTTTGACGGGCCTCTCGATATGTATTCCGCGTCTCAATAGGCGGGATTGGCCGTGAACCTTGTGACACGCAAGTGAG
>CAZVHN010000624.1:0-3974 GCA_964626895.1 uncultured Chloracidobacterium sp.
CCGGATGGTCGACGCTGGCGTAGAGCAAGGCGCGCCCGTTGTCGTTGCCGCCATAGCCGCCCATGACTAGAGCCTTCCAACGCCCCGCCAGCTATTCTGGTGGTGCCATTGAATCGATACTTCAGTGGCGTCAATGTCGCGCCACCATTGCTCGAATTCTCTGCCTGGGATGTAGTGTGCGGTCGGTGCGATCAGGTGATCGAAGACAATTGTGTGCTGTTCCTTCCACCCAAAACCCGAGATGGCCATCAGGTAATCGTTGTAGAAAAGGTGCCGGGCCACTCGGCCCCCGGCGACGCGATTGAGCGGTCGATAGATCAACTTGGTCGCGAGGTAAACAAAGGCTGTGGGCAGTTTTGAAAGATGTAAAAGGGTGCGCGGATTGATGCGGGAGGTCAAGCGTTCTCGCATTGGGCTGACCCACCGGGTGATCCACTCATTATTCTCAGCGCCATAAACCCACGCAGACAGATGTCCTCCTGGTTTCACCTTGGAAGCCAGTGACAGAAAACCACGATGCGCATCAGGCAGGTGGTGCAGCACCCCGACAGAAAACGCGTAGTCGGTCTTTTTCTTGATCGGCAAATGATAGATGTCGGCCTGGATGATGTGAGCGTTGTCCAGATGGCGGGTCGCGGCAAATGCTGTTTCGACAGCGGCACTGAGATCGGCTCCGATTACTTCCTTTGCGCCCCAAACGGCAACCAGCTGCGTGTGCCGTCCTTTGCCGCAACCACCTTCCAGTACGATCTTGTCCTTGAAGAACTCCGGAGTGACCGGAGCAATCCACCCCAGAAACTGATCGGCGTACTTTTGGTCTTCCTGAGTAAAGTGCTGCCACTGCCAGCCGAATTTTGCCGCCGTCGCCGCCTTGTCAGCATCAAGTTTCTCAAGAGCCGCGAAGCGAGGGATGCCACGAGTTATGAGAAACCGGGCCTTACATGAGGCGCAGCCCAGCTCGCCTTCCAATACGTGGCTACCATCGCCGGCCGTTACGCCAGATAACTCAAGAGAGCCACCACAGGCAGGGCAGGCTAGATATTGTAATAAGCGCTGCCGCATTCTTAGGGTTCTGAGATCGGGTACTGGTTCATTCTGAGTCTGGAAGTTCAGAGTTCAACCTTTAGGTTGCGGCTTAGCGATGCGGACAAGCTAAAGCTTGAACTCTAAACTGACTGAGATCGTTCGTCGTCGACAACTCGGAGAAACCAGGAGGGAAACTAGCATCCTTTGTGAGTGACGTACATTCCAAAGCGGGATTGGTATTCAGCGGAAGTAATAAAGGCGCAGACCATCGCCCGGTGGGCGGCTGAGTCAGATCCAGTTCGACCAGCGAGAGTGCTGAGCCAGAAGTTGTAGCCACTCTCGTCAGGCTCCCGGCGGAGATAGCCAAAGTACTGGGCCAGTACGAACGCGTTCGAACTCTCTCTCTTAGCGAAAGCCGGATGGTCGGCCAGTCTCTGAATGATCTCGGCTCGTCCTGTGGTGGTGCCATCGTACAAAGCCGCCAGATTCCCACGCTCTGAAAGGAGATCCAAGTCCGAGGCTTGCATCACCGAAGACATCAATTGATCCAAAAACTTATCGGCTTTCACACTGGTCGCGTACTTTTTGAGAAATTCCGGACGAACTACAAAGGCCTTCGTGAAAGCGAGTTTGCTGTTTTCGCGGGCCTCAGGGTCAGTCACGATTTGGAGCCGGTCGCTATTGAATTCTGAAAGAGTTGGGCGACGGCCAAGCGCGGCTTTGTAGACGCGATAGATGAAGGACCAGGTCTCCAGAAATTCGTCCTCAACGAAACCTGCAGAAACATCAAGGCGACGACCACGAGCGCAGTCAGCGTCTGACCCGCAATTCCCAGGTTCATCTATCCACTTGTTAGCGCGCCCCTCGGTAGGTTCCTGGCCGAGAAAGTCTCGATAGTGTTGATTGATGAAGAATCGGGAATCGTCGGTCGGATTTGCGGCAGCGGAGTTAACCCCCGGATCGATTGTGAGCCCGCCCGGGAGATATGCAACTTCGCCGGAGTTGGACTGGAGCCGAATGCTGTAATCGCCAAAGGAAGCATGGGCCGCAACTGTCACATCAAATCCGATTACCGGAAACGAGGTTCCGAATTGCTGCAGCGTCAGACTGTCCGGATCAATGGTCATAAAAGGCGACATCACGGAGATGCCACTAATCGGCACTTGATCAACGCCCTCGCCGCCTACGTAGATGGTCAGTTTCTTGCCGGCTTCCGCGGGCAGAGGCGTTGCGGAAAGATCGCCATTCGTTCCCAGGAGACGAGGCTTAAGACTGGGTGGCCCACTTTGCGGCGGTACCATAACAAAGTTGATCCTGGTAGTTGCATTTGCGCGCAGACGCACCCGGTTGCGGAGTTCGACGCTTCGAAAAGCCCGCTGCGCCCGGTTAGGGTTCGCAGGGTTCGCAGGATTCATTGCCGCGCTGCCTGAGGAGACTTCCGTTGCCATTGAACCATCGAGATACTCAGTTAGCACGCGATATTGTCCGGCTGGAATACTCTCGATGCGATAGTTGCCGTTGGCGGAAGTAATGCCACTGGCGACGACGCGGCCGGAGCCGCTCTCCTCAACCCAAACATGGGCCCCTTGCAAAGGAACTGGGTAGCCTCCCAACGAGCTGTTGGTCAGCTTCCCTTCGATCGTACTCAGACCCCCCCTCATACCCTCCGTTGGGCCGTATAAGCTAAGCACTCTGCTTCGATCGTCTTCGCTCAACGTGCGTTCGGTAAACGCGGGCAGTCTGTAGGTTCCATTCACACCCTGATGAGCCTGCATGGTAGAGCCAATTACGTTTGAATGATCCAGACCAAGAAAATGGCCAATCTCGTGCATGAGAGTCGATTCAAGATCATACGTACCCGGCGTCCCGTCGGTTGAGAACTGAAGCAGCGTGCTGTCGGCGCCAAGTGGATGTGGATTAATAGCAATGTCCGCCTCGACAATCTCTCCTGTGTCCGGATCGTAGAACACGCGAGTGCGTGCAGGGTTGTGGCCACGTCCGAAGATAGCCAGATTCTCGGCTGTCTCCGCAATCGTTATTAGGCTTATTCCATCGCCCCCGCTCACCGGACTGATGGACTGCACCTTCGACGAGACTTCTTCGAACCTAATATTCGCAGCGGTGGACCAGCGACTAAGTGCTCGATGAACAGCGCCTATAATATCGCTGTCTGGAGTTATAGCGGACGCAGGCGAGCTGAGGGACGTCGACAAACTAACCTGGATGGTCTTGGTCGACCACTTTGTCCGCTGCTGGGCACGACTACTGGCGAAGTCGAGCAAGTCGGGAAAGTCAGACGCGAGAGGCCGAACCGGCACGATGCATGCCAGGATCAACACTGCCAGAATTGAGTTGAGAGGTCGCACTCGAGAAGTCCTACGACACAACTTTCAAGATAAGAACTGCCAGGACGTGACCGACAGTTTGGGCGGGCCCAAGTCGGGAACAAATACTAACACTTTTAGGCCAGAATTTTCCTGAAAGTGCGGAATTCGGTACTGGTGCAGTTTGGCCAACGTCGACGATAGCACTCCACTACGGAACCGAGGAGCGGTAGAGGCTGTGTGAAAACCCAAAAGGGACTACGGTAATTTGCAGGAAGGGTGGCTTAGCACCCCAGCGCTCTGAGTCCGCAGCGGACGACTGACAGTAGCCCAGCACTTGAGTGCTGGGGTCGTTGATAAAAATACCTACCAGTCCGGCTTGGCGGACGACTGATGGTTGATAGGGTCAATTCACCGTTGAAGGTGTTTCTCAGCCGTCCGTTTCACGGACTATGAGAATTCAGGATGGCAAGCCCAGCACTTAAGAGCCTGTGTCAAAACTCTTTCGCAAATCGAAGCAAGATTATTACACGAGTTAACGAGGGAAGAGAAAATAGTTGTGAGGATGAGATGGTCCAAGCGGTAAAATGGCGACAGCTCTGGTGGTGAAGATTGGTTGAGGAG
>CAZVHN010000625.1:0-21159 GCA_964626895.1 uncultured Chloracidobacterium sp.
ACTCCGCCGCGAACTGGAGCCACTCAACCCACAGAACCATTTGCGGTAGCCAATGGATTACACCACTCAGCCCAAGCAGGAGCCACTCACCCCACACAAGCATCGCCACCGGAAGCCGCAGAAGGGTTCGGCTCGTGTTGAGTGCTGGGATCCATTGGCTACCGCAAATGGTTCTGTGGGTTGAGCGGGTTCAGACAAGTTAAAGATCGAACTCTAACCAGCATCGTTTCCCGCCTACCGTAGACATCCGTAGACATAGTCCAATCTGATCTGTCTTACCTGGGCCACATGCAAGACTGCTTGCAGCGAACGTTTCCAAGGTAATTCCTCGCTATTCGTCAAATGTCTGGTTACCGAACCCGGAGGTATGCTGGTTGCTTGTTCGCGTGAACAGGTAAGGAGGCCTCCCAATGAAGCCTACAGTTTTAGTTGTGGATGATGACGAGGCGATTACGCAGCAACTCTTCTGGACGCTTTGTGACGATTACGAAGTCGTGACCGCCAATGATCTGCAGACTGCCGTGCGCCGCGCCAGAATCTACGAACCCGATGTGGCAATTCTCGATCTGCATTTTCCACCAACCATTGACTCTCCAGACGTCGGCTTACGAATTCTCGATTACATCAAGGCGCACGTTCCGCAGTCGAAAGTGGTTATCATAACTTCCGCCACCGACATTGAGGCCCAAAAAGCCTGCTACGCTCGCGGGGCAGACGAGTTTTTCGACAAGCCTTTCGACACCGAGAAGTTGCTCTCCACCATGCGCCGCCTGGCACCTCTGCGACAGCTCGATTTTGGCTAACCCGCTGACATTCCCGCCTTCCCTTACCTGCATTACCTTGCTACTGACTTCTGTCTATCCGTCTGCGATAATGACTCATCCTGTAAGTTCTTGCTTTTGTGGCTCGTTTTGGCGGTCAGGCCTGATGCTCCTGCGATCGTTCTAGTGATGCTTGTCAGAACGGGGAACGGTAGCGACCCGGTCTCAACAGGGAGCATACAACCCGGTCGCTGCCGCTCGCGGTTTCTGACAGACTTTTGATCATGAGTGAAGTGATGGAAAGAGTGAGGGGAGTGCGTGAATTGCCGCTCTTCCCGCTGCCCCTCGTATTATTCCCGGGTGTGCCTCTGCCGTTGCACATCTTTGAGCCCCGCTATCGGAAGATGCTTGACGACATACGAGTGGGCAATAATTTCTTCGGCCTTTCTTACTTCGATTCGAGTGATTCCGATACTGAATTGCCCCCGGCTGGACATGTAGGCTGTGTAGCAGAAGTTACGGAAACACAGTCGTTGCCTGATGGGCGCTCCAATATCCTGACAATTGGCCTGATCAGGTACCGGGTCGAAGATTATGTTCAGCGTGGGGATCCCTACCTGGTGGCGAAGGTGAGCTTTTTTGAGGATGAGGAAGAGACCGATGAGCAATTGAACGAGAGCTCACGGGACGTTGCTGAGACTTTTACGCGTATTGCCCGGGCCGTGCGAATCATTAACGACGAGCGCGCGAGTTTGCCCGACATTTCTGGTACAGAGCCGCAGCGTCTTTCGTTCCTGGTAGCTGCGGCAATGGAGATTGACGCTGAGCTGAAACAGGAACTATTGGAAGTTCGCTTTACTTCCGAGCGTTTGCAAAGATTGAGCGACATGCTGGCGCGGGCGGTGACGAGTTATGAAGAGCGGGCCCGCATCCATGAACTCGCCAAAGGGAACGGACACGGCGGCACGAAGATTGAAATCGAGTGACGCCTAATTAATAGCGTGATGAGCAACCAGTCACGAGCTTACGGTGCCGGAAGAGAATAGAAACGAAACGATTCAGATAGTGGTGCGCGTACTCTTCTTCGGGGCCGCCCGCGACGCTGTGGGCCAGGCTGAGATAATGTTTTCCCTGAGCAATCCGACAAACGCCGCGTCCGCCTTTGAGCAAGTGCTCGACGCCTTCCCCGCCCTACGCCGCTTTGGTCGTTCACTGCTCTTTGCAGTTAACGAAGAGTACGCGCGTCCCGAGCGAAAAGTATTTGAAGGAGATGAGCTGGCTGTCTTTCCATCGGTCAGCGGCGGCTCCCAGCCGGACGCGGAGACGCAACAGGGGGACGCGGAGACGCGGAGACACGGCGACACGGCGAGACAAGATGACGGTAACACTGGGACCGCGGACGTTCCATCCGCCGCAACATCCGAGTCTACTTTCGCAGCCAGAAGCGGTTACGATTATTTTGAATTGACCGCCGAGCCAATCGATGTTGGAGCGGTTGCGCGTTGGGTTGTGCTACCCGAATGCGGAGCAACGGTCACGCTCGATGGTTATGCGCGCGAATGGACAAAAGGCAAGAGAACTCTGCATTTGATTTACGAAGCTTATCCCTCAATGGCTTTGCGCGAAATGCAGCGGCTCGGACGAGAGGCCCACGACCGTTTCGAGATCGCTCATATCGGGATCGTTCACCGAACCGGAAGATTAGAAATCGGGGAAACAAGCGTCGTGATAGCTGTCAGCGCGCCCCACCGCCGCGCTGCATTCGAAGCTTGTGAATGGGCCATTCGCGAGTTGAAACGGACGGTGCCAATCTGGAAGAAGGAAATCTTTGAGGATGGCGAAGTCTGGGTGGAAGGCGAAGCGGTCATACCGCTCGACCAGAGAACCGAGGAGCAGTAGGAGGCAGGAGCAGGAGGCAGCATTTTTCCATTTCTCATTTGGCATTTTTCATTTGCCATTTGTGGCCTATTGTTTCGTGTCGGTTCGTGTGATTTCGTGGATCGTTCTTCATCTCTCAGCCAAACAAGCGATCCACGAATCACCACGAAATGAGATCAGAAAAATGACCAATGAAAAATGTCGCGAATGACAAGTGGAAAATACTTCTTCCTGCCTCCTGCTCCTGCCTCCTTGTCTAACTCGCCGGTGTCTCTTCAGCCTCTACTTCTTCTGCTGCCTCAACCAGCGAAGCGCTCGTGACCTTGTCGCCGGCATCGGTCTTGATAAGACGCACACCCTGGGCACTGCGCCCGGTTTTGCGAATGTGGTTCGCTTCGATGCGGATCAGCTTGGCCTGCTGCGTAATAATCATGATCTCCGAGTCGTCCTCAACCGGGAAGACAGCCACCACCTTGCCTGTCTTTTCAGTCGTCTTCATGTTGATGACGCCTTTGCCGCCCCGCGACTGCAACCGGTAGGTAGTGATGGGAGTCTGCTTGCCGTAACCCTGCTCAGACACGGACAGCATTCTTTCGGTATCGTCGGCCGAGACCGGGCAGACTGAAACGACAAAGTCGTCCGGACGCAAATCGATGCCACGCACACCGCGCGTTGCCCGGCCCATGGGCCTAACTTTCTTTTCATCAAAGCGAATAGCCTGGCCGTTGTGAGTAGCAATAAAAATTCGCTTGGTGCCGTCAGTTAACACCACGTCAAGCAACTCATCGCCTTCATCGACATTAATCGCGATGATCCCGTTCATGCGTATATTCTGAAAATTGTCGAGCGACGTTTTCTTGATCACGCCCTTGCGCGTCACCATCAACACATGCCGTCCGGTGGAAAACTCCCGCACCGGCACGACGCCGGCAAGCTTGCGGTCCGATGGAATACTAATCAGATTCACGACGGCTTTACCTCGAGCTGAGGCTGCGGCATCGGGAACCTCGTGGACTTTCAGCTTGTAAACCATGCCATCGTCGGTGAAGACCATCAGGTAGGCATGAGTTGAGGCTATGAACAGGTGCTGGACAAAGTCGTCGTTCTTCGCGGAGGCCCCAAATCTTCCTTTGCCACCACGACCCTGGCGCTGATAGGTAGTGATTGGCGTGCGCTTGATGTATCCGTTGTTGGTAACGGTAATGGCGACGTCCTCATCGGCAATCAAGTCTTCGATAGAAAACTCCGCGCCCTCATCAATGATCTCAGTTCGGCGCGCGTCGCCAAACTCTTTCTTAACCTCCTCGAGCTCTTTGCTGATCACCCGGCGTAAGGCCGACTCACTGGCCAGGATATTTTCTAACTCCGCGATCTGTTTGATGATTCCTTCATACTCGTCAGTGATTTTCTGTCGCTCAAGAGCGGAGAGACGGCGCAATTGAAGATCGAGGATGGCCTGGGCCTGGATCTCGGAAAAGCCGAGCCGTTCCATCGTCTTGTGCAATTGGCCCTGATAGGTCTTGAGCGGAGTGTCAGGGGGAACACCTTTCCAGGTCTTCACCTCGCTCATCGTCTTCGTATCGCCGGTTAGCCACTGGCGAGCTTCGTCGACTGAGCGCGAATTGCGAATGAGTGTGACAATGTAGTCAAGAGCGTCAATCGCTTTTGTCAGCCCTTCCAGGATGTGAGCGCGCGCCCTGGCTTTTTTGAGCTCATACTCCGTACGCCGGCGCACCACCTCGCGTCGAAACTCGATGAAACACTCGAGCATCTGCTTCAGATTGAGAACCCGCGGCTGCCCGTTAACGATGGCGAGATTGATCACGCCAAAGGACGACTGCATTGGTGTCAGCTTAAAAAGTTTATTAAGGACAACTTGCGGCACCGCATCGCGTTTGAGTTCCACCACGATGCGCATGCCGGTGCGATCGGATTCGTCGCGCAGGTCTGAAATACCCTCCAACTTCTTTTCGTTGCTCAACTCCGCGATACGTTCGATCAAGCGCGCTTTATTGACCTGGAAAGGAATTTCCGTGATCACGATCGCGTCACGCTCCTGGGTTCCGCGTCCAATGCGATCGATGCCCGCTTTGGCGCGAAGCTGCAATATCCCACGCCCTTCGAGGTACGACTTCCTAATCTCTTCCCGCCCGTAGATGAATCCGCCTGTTGGGAAGTCGGGTCCCGTCACGATCTTCGTCAGGTCTGTAATGGGAATTTCGGGATCCTTGAGCAGAGCGAGCGTGGCTTCAACAATCTCCGTCAAGTTATGCGGGGGAATCTTTGTTGCCATTCCCACGGCGATCCCGTCTGAGCCATTGATGAGCAGATTCGGTATGCGTGCCGGCACCACTTTGGGCTCGCTCAGAGACTCGTCGTAGTTGGGCTGAAAATCGACAGTCTCCTTTTCGATATCCGCCAGTATTTCGTTAGTTATCCGCGCCATGCGCACTTCCGTATAGCGCATTGCCGCCGCCGCATCTCCATCGACAGAACCAAAGTTTCCCTGGCCGTCTATTAGCTGGTAGCGCATTGAGAAATCTTGAGCGAGCCTTACGATTGTGTCGTAAACCGGGAGGTCACCGTGCGGATGGTATTTACCGATCACATCACCGACGACACGAGCGCTCTTTTTGTAGGCTTTGTTGTAGGTATTGCCGAGCTCGTGCATCGCCCACAGGACGCGCCGGTGCACCGGTTTGAGTCCGTCGCGCACATCAGGCAAAGCGCGACCGATGATCACCGACATAGCGTAGTCGAGGTACGACCGCCGCATCTCGTCTTCGATATTTACATGGTTGCGTTCAGAAGTTTCCATCCCATTGACCTTTCCAGTACAATCCGCCGGTTGCTGGAGTCGTTATGCCCGGCCTTAGGCGAAGAAAAGCCGGCGACTCACCAAAATTGCAGCCGTTTACGAACATCATTTAGGTGCTTGATTCAATCTTTCCGGGTGCTCGCGAGATACCATTACGTGGACTTAAAAGTACGCGTCATTGTAGCCTGAAAGGGTGCTTTTGGCAAACCCTGAGATGCCCACAAAGTCCAATGGAATCAATGGCTTCAGAGTTGCCTCGCGCTTCAAATCCAACCGGCGGAGAAGCGGAATGCGCCGTGTGTTTTTTGAGGGAACCGACCCGCTTTTCGGTCCCACGTAAGATGAGCAACCAAAAACCAGAGAAACGAATTCGCGAACGGTTGGAACTCATGCTACCGGTACGTGTGCACTGTCGGGAAACGCCTGACTTTGAGTGGATAGAGATCACTCGTCTCGTCGACGTCACGCCCTTCGGTGCTGGATTCACGCTGAAGCATCCCATCGAGAAGGGCCGTTTACTCCACATGACGATTCCCATGCCACGACAGTTGCGGGTGTTCGATCACGTGGAGGACCAGTATAAAGTTTGGGCGCTGGTGCGTTATGCGAATTCGCTGCCCGGGGCAGATGACAAGGCACCCTCGTTTGGGGTGGGCGTGGCTTTTGTGGGTAAGTATCCTCCGAAAAGCTACGAGGAAAATCCGGCGAAGCGATACGAGATCGCGGCCTCGGCTACCGACACTATAACGCTCGAAGACATTGACCAGACGGCCGAGTCTTCTGCCGGTCAGCGCGAGCATACGCGTCACAACATTCCAGTGGACATGTTGCTGGAAACATTGGATGAAAAAGGTGGAGTTGCGTTATCTGAAAGCACTGTAACTGAAAACATCAGCCAAAAAGGGGCGACGCTCTTCACCAGTCTTGATATCCCACCAGGCCGCTTCGTTAGACTAACCAGCCAACAATACAGCTTGACCGTGTTTGCGGCTGTGCGCTCTGCCAGTACGGGAGCGGATGGTATTCGGAGGATTCATGTGGAATTTATTGATCAGGAATGGCCCCTTTGAATCCAGAAAGACTCAGCAGAGCACGAAAAATTCGATGAATACCGACTTCAGTACACTCACAAGGACTTAGTGCTGCAAATGCCGGAACGGAAAGGTGTGTTTATTCCACGCGATATTCTTCTTGTTGAGATCGACCGGCGTTGTTTCTTTGCGGACTGCAATGCAAGAACACTGCTAGGATTGACAAAGCAGGAAGCGAGTGACTATCACGGCTTCGAATGTGCGCGTTGCGGACGTTGGAACGACGACCACCTGAGCGAGGAAGAGGTTCCAGAGGCGTGGAACGTGATCACAAGACGGGGGACCTCATTCCACTAAAGAGTTCGATCTAGTCACCAGGAAACTGCTTGAGCGACTCAGTGACATTCTCGCGCGAAAGATCTACCGCAGGAACGAAGCCCGGTGAATTCGTCCTGCCGCAGTGGGCCTTTGGATTGATACGACCTGGTTTCAGGTTGGTCGGTTTCATCTTCTGGAGGCTCAAACTCAAGGGGCTCGAAAACATTCCCAAAACGGGCGCGTTAATAATTGCTCCGAACCATCAGTCGTACCTCGACCCTTTTGCCATCTCTATCCACTTAAGACGACCAGTACGTTTCCTGGCATGGAATGTTGCCCTGGACTGGCCGCTTGTGGGCAAGTTAATGGGGATCCTGGGCGCCTGGCCACTGCAACTTGAAGGGGGCGATCCCGCGGCTATTCGTCGTTCCCATCAGTGGCTACGCGAGGGTGGGGCGGTCATGATTTTTCCTGAGGGTGGGCGGGGTCAACCAGATGGCTCAATGAAAACGTTCAAAGCGGGTGCTGTGCGAATCGCCTTGGAAGCCAAAGTTCCGATTCTTCCGGTTACGATTCGCGGTGCTAACCGCGTCTGGCCCCGTGGAAAATACTTTCCCGGGTTAGGAAACATCGAGATTATCTATCATCCTCTTTTTCACCCGCGACAGAGGCCCGATGAAGACGCTCGCGCTTGCGCCCGCCGCAAGAGCGAGCAACTCGCTGCAATCATAAGCGCAGCTCTTTAGGGACAAACGCGACTGCCGGGCGGACTATCAAACTTTCCGCTCCATCCGCGCTTATCAGCTACTCATTCAGAACACTCATCATCGCCGCATGAACGAGCCCGTTGCTGGCGAGGACTTTTGGTGTGTAGATATTCAGCGGCGCGTTGCGATAATCAGTAACGCGTCCACCGGCCTCTTCGATCAGCAAGACACCAGCGGCGACATCCCAAGGGTTTAAGCCGTCTTCCCAAAACCCATCAAAACGCCCACAAGCGACGTAAGCCAGATCGATCGCGGCCGAACCGTCGCGGCGCACAGCCTGGACTTGCATCGTGAAGTTCGTAAAGTCGCGGGCGAAATTCGGGCGTTCTCGCACGTTGTAGGGAAAGCCAGTGCAGACCATGGCATGATTCAAATCTTCAACAACCGAGACACTTATGCGGCGTTCATTTAACGTCGCGCCCTGGCCGCGTTCGGCAGCAAACATCTCATTCCGCATGGGGTCGTATACCACTCCGATTTCAATTCTCCCGGCCCGCTCGACTCCAATCGACACACAAAAACAGGGATAGCCGTGGGCATAGTTGGTGGTGCCGTCGAGTGGATCGATGATCCATTTCCACTCACTCTCGCCTGGAATTGATGTTGTGCCCTGCGAAGCACCGGACTCCTCAGCGAGGATCGCGTGGCGGGGATAATGCGACCTGATGCGATCGATTATTAACTTCTCCGCGGCAAGATCGGCCTCCGTAACTAGATCGATAGTGCCTTTGTTTGAGACTTGTGCGCGCCCGAGTCGATCAATGAGAACGTCGCCGGCCTCGCGAGCTGTTTGAATTGCGAAGTTAAGCAACCAGGAGTCTCCGGTGATATCCGGTTATTGTGGTGGCGCAAGATGTTGCGCCGTGAGTCTGAGAATCTCTCTTATCTGCCTATCCCAGTACTGCCAATTATGACTGCCGGGCAGCTGTCGATACTCGTGCGGAATCTTGCGCTCAACCAGCAAACCAGCGAAATCGCGGCTGCTCTTGAACAGGACATCCTCAGTGCCGCAGTCGAGATAGAAGTAGGGAAGCGACGCCATCCGTTCGGAGGGAACCTCTCGCACTAGCTTCAAAATATCGTTGGCACCACGTGTTGGAGAATTCGCGGGACCAAACATTTGCATAACTGAATCCCTGATTGCACCGGGAGCCGTTAACTCTTTTTCCGTCCACGATGCCACGTCTAAAGCGCCGCTCATGGACGCCACTAGAGCAAACATCTCCGGATACTTCAAGCCAAACTTAAATGCCCCGTAACCTCCCATTGACAGGCCGGCCACCGCGCGTCCGCCACGTTCCTGGCTGACACGAAAGCGTTTTTCGACATCGGGAATGAGTTCCCGCAAAATGTATGACTCATACTTATCCGTCGGGACGGTGGCGCTATCCGTATACCAACCGTTGCCACCCTCAACCATGACAATGAAGAGATCATAGTGAGTGGCGTAGAGAGCGATGCTCGTGCGATCGATCCAATTTGAGCTCTGGCCAGTGAGGCCATGAAGAAGGTAAAGAACAGGAAACCGCTTCTCCTGCTTGCCGGCGCGCTGATACTCGACGGGATACAGAATGCGATAGTTTATCGACCTGCCCAGCAACGCACTTTCTAATTCAAACTGAGCAACCGGTGGATCTCGCTGGGCGGAGACAGTTATGGGGAGTAGCAGTACGAGAAATAGCAGGGTCAGGCGAAATTTTCTGATCATCCTTACTTCATTTCCAATTTCCAATTGCCGATTGCCAATTGGTTTCTAAGGTGTCGTTGAATGACTTCTCAAAAAGTTAAGGTTTAAGTGTGCAACACCAATCGGCAATCGGCAATTGGCAATTGGCAATCGGCCAGCCGGGGTTACTCTTTCAGCATCGGGATACTAATTCCCTTATCACGCGCGGTAACTTGAGCTTGCTCGTAGCCCGCATCGACGTGACGGGCGACGCCGATACCTGGATCGTTTGTGAGCACGCGATTAAGACGCCTTGCGGCTTCGTCAGTGCCGTCGGCGACAGACACCTGCCCCGCGTGCAGCGAATAACCAATGCCGACGCCACCACCATGATGAAAAGAAACCCAACTCGCACCGCTAGCCGTGTTTAGTAAGGCATTGAGAATCGGCCAGTCGGCTACAGCGTCCGACCCATCTCTCATTCCCTCCGTTTCGCGAAACGGTGAAGCAACTGAACCGGTGTCAAGGTGATCGCGGCCGATGGCGATAGGCGCTTTCAAGTCGCCGCGCCTCACCATCTCGTTGATAGCATCGCCCATCTCTGCTCGTTCGCCGTAACCGAGCCAGCAGATACGCGCGGGCAATCCCTGAAACTGAACTCGATCGCGCGCCAGGCGCAACCAGCGATTCAGCGTTACATCGTCCGGAAATAGTTCCAGGGCAAGATCGTCGGTTTTTTGTATATCGCTCTTGTCCCCCGAGAGCGCCACCCAGCGAAACGGGCCTTTGCCTTCGCAAAAAAGCGGGCGAATGTATTCGGGCACGAAGCCTGGGATTTCAAACGCATCCTTACAGCCGGCATCGAACGCCTGCTTGCGAATGTTATTGCCGTAGTCGAAGACGACTGCGCCGGCTCGTTTCAGGGCCAGCATCGCTTCCACGTGGCGGGCCATCGACTGCATAGATCGTTCAACGTAAGCCCTGGCGTCCTGGCAACGAAGTTCAGCGGCTTCTTCAAGTGTCACACCAGCCGGTACATAACCATTCAACGGATCGTGCGCACTGGTCTGATCAGTAACCGCATCGACGCTGACCCCTCTGCGAACCATCTCAGGAAGAACCTCAGCGCAATTGCCGACGAGCCCAACCGAGACCGCCCGCTTCTGCTCACGCGCGTCCTCGCAGATGTCGAGCGCTTCGTTCAGGTCCATCGCGATGCGATCGCAGTAGCCGGTCCGCACGCGGCGCTCGATGCGGGCGGGGTCAACATCGATTCCAAGAAATACCGCCCCGTTAAGCGTTGCGGCAAGCGGCTGGGCCCCACCCATCCCGCCCATACCACCCGACACGATGAATCTGCCTGTTAGATCACCGCCGAAGTCTCTATCGGCCATAGCGGCAAAAGTTTCAAACGTCCCCTGCACAATTCCCTGAGTACCGATGTAGATCCAGCTACCGGCAGTCATCTGGCCGTACATCATTAACCCCTTGCGCTCGAGCTCGTGAAATTGTTCCCAGTTAGCCCAGGCGCCGACGAGGTTGGAGTTGGCGATCAGAACCCGCGGCGCGTACTCGTGGGTGCGGAACACTCCCACAGGCTTTCCCGATTGCACCAGCAATGTTTCATCGTTCTCCAATTGCTGTAGCTCGCGAACGATGGCTTCGAATGCCGGCCAATTGCGGGCAGCCTTTCCCGTCCCACCATAGACAATTAGTTCATCTGGTCGCTCGGCAACGTCCGGGTCGAGGTTGTTCATCAGGCAGCGCAAGGCCGCTTCCTGATGCCAGCCTTTGCAACTAAGCTTAGCGCCGCGTGGGGCCCTGATTATTTTTGAAGACATAGATAGGATGCAATCGAAGGCACGATCCTATTCCGGGTTTCAACCGTGGCGAAGTCTACTGAACCAACCACCGCTCTCGCGTTTGGTCAACTGCTCCAACTCCCCCGAATCGAGCCAGACACCGCCACACTTATCGCAAGTATCGATCGACACTTCTTCAACCTTGGTTTCCTCCAGTTTGCCATCGCATCTTGGGCACTTCATCGAAGAGGTGCCAGCTGCTTTTGCCTGCTCCGAGACCGCCATCTTTGCTCGCAGCTTCTCAATCGCCTCTTTGTTCTGACGATGAAAATACTCCTCTTCCAATCCCTTCCTACGATCATCAAAAATGTCTGTCATCTTGTTTCTCCTTCAGGTTAAAGAACAAAACATTCACGACGAGCGTCGTGTCTTAGTTCGAACTTGAGCGGCTAGCTGATAGAGCAACTCAATTAAGCGCTTAGCTTCCCAAGTTCAAACTAAGACACTACTACATGATCTCGTTTTTCGGGGGATGCCAAGAGTTAACCGCAAAATACTCTGAGACCGCAACAGCACTCCTTATTTAATCGCTTGTTCCGCCGAACCCACTTTCAACTTAGGAACCCACCTTTTTCCGGTCATCTGCACCGCAGAAATACCAGCGTCTACAAAAGAGAATCAAACTCGCCGTCGCCGAGAGCTTGCGCCATTTTTTGAATATCGTTAGACATGGAGCGATCGTCAACGAGACGGGGGACCTGCGCGCGCACTATTTCCTGCGCTTGTTTGACTCCTCGTCCCGGAACAAGAGGAGCGCGGTATTCAAGTGCCTCCGCCGCGGTAATCAACTCGATTGCCGTGACCAACTCCGCATTTTCTACGATCGAACGCAACTTCGTGGCGGCTGTCATGCCCATTGAAACGTGGTCTTCTTTGCCACCATCAGTGGGGACATTGTCCACACTTGCTGGATGCGCGAGCACTCTCGCCTCGCACAAGAGTGCAACCGCAGTCACCTGGAGCATCATGAAGCCGGAAGCTATGCCGGGGTTTGCCGTTAAAAACGGCGGCAAGTCTTCGTTTGAATCTGGATTTACGAGCCGATCTATTCGCCGCTCACTAATGCTCATCAAGTCCGTAAGCGCAATTGCCGCATAATCGAAAGCCAGGGCCAATGGCGCGCCATGGAAATTACCACCGGACAAGACCTCTCCCGTCTCTGCGAACACAAGTGGATTGTCGGTGGCGCTCCCGGTTTCAGTTTCAACGATCTCACGGGCATGCCTGAGGGCCCCCCGCACCGCACCATGCACTTGTGGCATGCAACGCAAACTGTAAGCATCCTGTACTCGCGGATCATTTTCCAGATGTGATGTTCGAATCTCACTGTCGCGCAACAACTCACGCAAATGAGAGGCAACTTCGCTCTGGCCTGAGTGTGGTCGTGCTTGATGAATCCGTTCATCAAAGGCTACGGGTGTCCCCCGCAGAGCTTCGAGTGTCATTGCGCCGGCAACATCCGCAACCCGCGCGAGTCTTTCAGCACGATGCAAGGCGAGCCCTCCGACTGCCGCCATGGCCTGCGTACCGTTCAATAGCGCCAGGCCTTCCTTTACCTGCAGCTCCAACGGTTGGAGACCGGCGCGTCGCAGAGCCTCCGCTCCCGGTAAGCGCTCGCCCTCGTAGAAAGCTTCGCCCTCTCCAATCACCGTCAACGCGAGATGAGAAAGCGGCGCCAGATCGCCGCTTGCGCCCACTGAGCCTTTTTCGGGAATGACGGGCGTAACGCCTCTCTCGAGCATGGCGATCAAAGCCTCGATCAAAAGCGGTCGAGCGCCGCTATAACCACACGCAAGCACATTCGCGCGCAGCAGTAACATTGCTCGCGACTCCATCTCAGACAACGGCGAACCAAGGCCACAGGAATGGCTACGTACCAGGTTGAGCTGCAGCGCGTGTAACGCAGAAGGTTCTATCCGGACGTCGGAGAGTTTTCCGAACCCAGTATTCACGCCGTAGACCGTGCGTCCCTCAGCTACGATCTTCTCCACGACGCGACGCGATTCCTCCGCGCGCGCACGCGCCTCCGCCGAGAGCGAAACATGTTCTCGGCCCTTGGCAACTTCTGCGACTTGTTGGAGGGATAGTCTTTGGCCGTTCAGTTCAAGCATAAAGATAGGGATCTGTGGTTGGGGGCGGGATGGCTCTGATCATCTTGGGCATTCAGATCAAGGCGTAGCAGGCTGAAAAAGAAATACGATCCACGAAACCACACAAACCAGCACGAAAAGGATGTCTTATTCGAGTTGTTTCGTGTGAATTCGTGGATCGCTCTGACTGCTTCTTTTGATGACTATCACTCTTTTAACATCGTGCCAGGGCCCGCCCCTCAGCCTCTCGTCAGTGTCTCTGCTGGAATTTCTGTATCGGAATTCTCGCTGATGTCGATCTTTCTTGAATTCCTGTCAGGAGTTTCCGAGATATCGATCTTCTTAAACTCGCCGGTCATGGTCCCGCTCCGCACCCGCTGGCGTGCTCGCTTTGCCCGAAGGGTTGTCCGTCCGGTGCCGGTTGCTGCCCGGGTCCATCGCTTCATTGTGATGATCGGACTCAGCGAGAACTGATGCTGAGGCAGCACCTCGCCGGTGGCTTCGCGCAGACGGACCGTACCAATGGCGAAAATTGCAAGCGCGGCATTGAAGATCACTCCAATCACAAACACGATCCAACCAGGCACGATGCCAACGGTGGCGCGATCGATAAAGGCGTTGAAGTCACGTGCTGGAAGCGGATGCAGATAGACTTTGAGATTCCAGCTCAATGCCAGCAGCGCAAAGATCCACAGGTAGTTGCGACGCAGTCTTCGGCCCACTGCCTCCCACTCACTGATTGTAAAGTGGGGCGTGATCAAATCTGATGCGAGGTGCTGCGCCCACGATTCGTCAAGCGGAATGCTATCGGGCGCTAGTAGTTGGGCAAAGTATCCAGTTTCCAACACCCGCACACGACTCGACCAGATTTCGTAGTAGCGATAGCGACGCGCTTCCATCAGCAGGAAGATGGCTACCAGAATCGAGTTTATCGGGATCACGAAATGCGGATTGCTGGATGAACTAAAAACAAATGACAGCGTCGCGCCGGCTGTCAGCACCGCCCAATTTGTTGTCGTATCAAGCCGGTTTCGTCAGGTATTGGAACGCTGCACCTCACCGCGATAGAAATGGATCATAGCGGTGTTGAACTCACCCGGCGCCATCCTACGCATCAAGCTGGCCGGCGTTTGAACAGTTCGGTCCGGCACGGGAGGTTCGGCGGAAGAGGCCGGCCGCAATCGACCTGACACCCGTTCTGCTGATAACGGGCCGCTGCCTCTTTGATGTGCTTCCATGGTCATAGGACTGGACTCGAAAGGAGCGCGGCAGGAAGAGCGGCGTCCGGACTCCGGGCAGTCATAATAGCACGCGCTCGAGACTCGCTTGTAGTTAAGTTCCGTCAAAAGCAGCGACTTTCATAGATGAAATTACTGAAATATGCCCTGCTTGACAGTCTTCGAGTGTGACACCTATAGTTCAAATTCCGCTGTTTGATTGAAAGACTTCTATCATGACTGCCGCCGTGGACACAGATCTGGATGCGCATTGGATGCGCAAGGCAATCGCGGCAGCTCGAGATGCTGAGGCGCGTGGCGAGATTCCGGTCGGCACCTGTATTGTCAGCGGTGACACATTGCTGGCGGTAGCCGGAAATAGAACGCGCACCGATACTGATCCGACTGCTCACGCGGAAATGGTCGCCTTGCGCGAGGCGGCGCGTAAGATCGGGAAATACCGGCTGCCGCATGTGGTTGTGTATTCCACGATTGAACCCTGCGCAATGTGCGCCGGCGGTCTGATCCAGGCAAGAGTCCGGCGACTGGTTTATGGCGCGCCCGATGAGCGAGCGGGAGCGGTGGAGTCGCGATTTCGCATTTGCGACACGGATTTCTTGAATCATCGGATTGCCGTGACTGCCGGAGTGCTGGAAGAAGACTGCCGCAAACTGATGCAGCAGTTTTTTCGCGCGCGCCGCGCAGCTGAGGAAAGGACGAAGGCGGAAGGATGAAGGATGAAGCGACCCGGGTTTGAAGAGCTGCGCGATACAGTGTAATCGTTCGCGTCTTCTTTCATCCTTCCGCCTTCATCCTTCATCCTTTCCATTACGGAGAGGTCGCATAGTGGCTTAGTGCACCGGTCTCGAAAACCGGAGTGGGGGAAACTCCACCGTGGGTTCAAATCCCACCCTCTCCGCCAGAACATTGCCGATTGCCAATTGTCGATTGCCAATTGTGGATTGCCGATTGTGGATTGTAGATTTCGTGGATGGAACGTTGAATCGGTTCATTAAATCGGCAATCGGAAATTGGCAATCGGCAATTTCCCGGGGAGAGGTGCAAGAGTGGTTGAATTGGCAGCACTGGAAATGCTGTGAGCGGGAAACCGTTCCGTGGGTTCGAATCCCACCCTCTCCGCCAAAACATTGCCGATTGCCAATTGCCAATTGCCAATTGTAGATTTCTTGTGATGAGCCTTGAACCGGTTCATTAATTGGCAATCGGCAATTGGAAATGAGGACACACTATGGACGATAACAAACTAGCAGCTGACGAAGCGCGACGCTCCGTTCAGCATGACTCAGTAAAAGCACAGGTTGAAGGCGACGTTAACGCTGAGATTGCTCAGGAAGCGAGCAAGGGTCCGCCACCGGGCGAGGCGCGGAAAATTGAGCGTGTCGCGAGCGACTTTCGCGCCAAGGCAGTAGACGAAGTAGTTGATACTGAGCGGGAGGTAGAACGAGGCCGAGGTGCGGCGCGCGTTTCCCAGGTAATCGACTATATTTTCTATATTATCTACGGGCTGTTGGCAATGAGGTTTCTGCTGGCGCTCCTGGCAGCCCGCAGCACTGCTGGGTTTGTCCAGTTTATCGTGGCTGTTACGAATCCATTCTACGCTCCGTTTAGAGGTATCGTGGACGCTCCGCGGACCGAGGACGGACATACATTGATGTTACCGATTGTCGTGGCGATAATCGCCTACGTTATGCTGCATCTGATTATCAACGGGTTGTTGAGAATGGTGGCTCACCGGAAGACGCAGATATAGCATTTCCGATTGCCAATTGCCAATTGGTCGTTAGTATCGCGTTGAAGCTTAGTAGTAAAGTTTAAATCACAGACTCGAGATCATTTTCCAATTGGCAATTGGCAATCGGAAATTGGAAATGACTTATCAGATCCCGGGCTCCGCACAACGCTTGCTTTGTGAACCCCGCCAGGCCGGGAACGGAGCAACGGTAGCAATCGCGGCGTGTGTTGCGGGTAAGTCCGGGGTCTGGCCAAATCGAAGGATGAAGGCGGAAGTATGAAGGATGAACTGAACGTGTTAACAATACGTCTTCTTTTAGCGTTTCAAGGCACGTCCAAATTCATGCTTTCATCCTTCCGCCTTCATCCTTCCTCCTTGCTCATATGACGTATCAAGTAATCGCACGCAGATGGCGCCCGCAGAGCTTTGAAGAAGTGACGGGCCAGGAGCCCATCACTCGCACGCTGCGGAATGCAATCGAGCACGAGAGGCTGCACCACGCCTATCTGTTTTCCGGTGCCCGCGGTGTAGGGAAAACCACGACCGCGCGTCTGCTGGCCAAGTCGCTCAATTGCCACAAGTCTCCTCGACCCACGCATAGCCCCTGCCGCGCAGATGATCTGCATGCCTGTGCCTCTTGCAGTGAGATAACTGAAAGCCGTTCGATTGACGTGCAGGAGATCGATGCCGCCTCTCACACGGGCGTCGACAATGTACGCGAATCAATTATCGGCAGCGTGGGAATTGCGCCCGCCAGAGATCGGTACAAGGTCTTTATCATCGATGAAGTTCACATGCTGTCACCGCAGGCGTTCAACGCGCTGCTGAAGACGATTGAGGAGCCACCGCCGCGCGTCGTGTTTATTATGGCGACCACCGAGCGCCACAAAGTTCCCGAAACGATCCTCTCTCGCAGCCAGCAATTTGAGTTTCGCACCATAGCCACGGCAAAGATTCTCGAAAGGCTCAGGCTCATCGCCGAAGCCGAAAAGATCACTGTTCCTGATGATGCTTTGCGCGAGATAGCCCGGGCTGGCGAAGGGTCGATGCGCGATGCCCAGTCGGCGCTTGATCAGGTGATAAGTTTTGCCGGAGCGCAGATCAGGAAAGAAGACGTCGAGATGGCCCTCGGCGTGGCCGGCGCAGATATTCTAATTCGCGTGATCAATGGTATTGCGGAGCATAAGCCCGCGGAGGCCCTCGCGGTCGTTGACGATGTGGTAATACGCGGTCACGATTTACGGAACTTCTGCCGGGACCTGCTGGCCCACCTGCGCGACCTTCTGGTGACCAAGGTTTCGGGTAGTGAGGAACTTCTGGAGTCGGCAGTTTGTGACACCAACGAGCTGAAACGACAGGCCACACTTTTCTCTGAGTCGGATCTCGTGCGTTTCTTCCACTCACTTGCCGAGACGGAGACCAAACTCCGAACTGCAGCCCATCCTCGTTACCAGATGGAAATCGGCCTAGTGAAACTGATGGAGATGCGTCGGCTGGAGCCGCTTGGGCATCTGCTAGACCGACTTGCTGCTCTTGAAGAGTCTCTACGCACCGGCAATTTGCCAGTCCAAACCAAGAGTGCTTCGCCAACCACGGGTGGCTCTGCAGACTCGAGGGAAAGACGGTCAACTGCCGCAACCAGCTCAACTCCGAATGCGGTGGGCGGATCTTTTGCGGGAACCGCTGCCAGGCCGGCGCTCGAAACTAAACCGGCATCAGCACTCTGGTCTGCCCCTTCCTCCAGAGCGAGTGCGCCCGGGGAGATTGGCTCTGTGGCCGAAAGCAGTCCCAATGCAGGCGTCGCGGATTCGGATATCGAGCGAATCAAGTCAGGCCTGGAGGGCAGGCGCAAGATGTTTCTGGTGACTGCGCTGGAAGGCGCACGCAGCGCCTTGCTGCAAGACGGCGAGCTATATGTGGAGTTTGCTCCTGAAGCCAGGCACCTCCGCGATACCCTCGCGAAAAGCGACAACATAAAGATTCTACGCGAGGTCTGTTACGAGGTTGCCAAACGCGATTGTGGGGTGCGCATCGTCATCAAAGACGTGACCGCCCCCGCTGAAGCCGAAATCTCGAAAGAAGATGAGGAACGTCGTGATAAACAGCGCCTGCGCAAATCTGCCGAGGAAAATCCCGTCGTTCAACAAATGCTGCGCACCTTCCGCGGCGAGATTGTTGACGTGCGCCGCACAGATGAATAAGTAGGCAGACGGCCGATCAGTAGGCAGGCGGCAGGAGCAGGCGGCAGGAGCAGGCACTTTCCATTTTCCAATTTCTCATTTCTCATAATTTCTCATTTCTCATTTCTCATCTGACATTGGAGAGATCTAGCCCAAAGTCAACGGAATGATCTGGTCAGCAGAATGGTTCGCAATGAGTGGCAACTAATCAATGGAAAGGGTTCGTGAATCCCAAATGAAGAATGAGAAATGAGAAATGGAAAATGTTTCCTCCTGCCTACTGCCTACTGCTCCTGCCTCCTGGCCTCCCGGGCCACCCTGAGAAATGCTCGGGCCGCGTGCGACAGAGTTGCACCCTTCCGATAAATCAGGTGGATAGCTCTTTCCAAGCGCATTTCACGAACAGTTAAGGCCACCACTTGTTTGCTCGCGAGCTCCGCCTGCGCAGTTAAGCGCGGGACTAGCGCTACACCCATTCCCTGCCCAACAAGTCTTTTTATCGCTTCCAGCGTCGGCATCTCCATCGAGATGTTGAGCGGAGTCTTATACTTCTCAAAGGTACGCACAACTTTTTCTCGATAGGGTGAAGGCACATTATGAGCAATAAACGATTCTGCGCCCAGCTCCCGTACCGAAACAACTTCTCTGCTGGCGAGCGGATGATCCGGCGCCACGATCAAGGCTAATTCGTCAGTCATCACCGAAACAGATGCGATTGCGGAATCGCTTGGCTTATATGAAACCACGCCAATCTCGATGTCACGGCCGAGAATCTCTGAAGGAATGCGGCTGGCAAGACTTCTCTTCACTTCTACCTTGATGTGTGGATGGCGTGCCCGGAAAACAGGGACTATCGGCAAGAGGTACATTACCGTGTATTCATTGGCGCTGAGCGTTAGTTTTCCCCGCTGCAGATCCTTCAGTTCCTTGATGGCAGTGTGTGCGCCCTGGCGCAGGTTGAGCATCTGCTGGGCAAACTCGTGGAGCACGCGACCCGCAGCGGTCAAAGTACCGTCTTTGGACGACCGGTCAAAAAGTGACTCCCCAAGCTCCACCTCAAGCCGGCGAATCGCCTGGCTCACCGCCGGCTGTGTGCGATGCAGGGTCTGTGCAGCACGCGAAAAACTCTGCTCCTGAGCAACAGTTACCAGCACCTCAAGCTGATTAATGTCCATCGATCCCTCGACCTACAGTTATGAGCGCGCTCTTTGCCGGTTATCGTATCACAATTAGTTATCCTTCCATAAAGATAATAACTTTGACTTTGGGCCCGGCGGCTCCTAGGATTGGCGCTTTCAATACTGGAGGACCCTTGATGACTACAGAGCGAATCGCCATTTTCGACACGACCTTGCGTGATGGCGAACAGAGTCCAGGCTGTTCCATGAACCTGGATGAGAAGCTGCGGATGGCCCGGCAATTAGAGCATCTGGGAGTTGATGTTATCGAAGCCGGATTCCCTATCGCTTCCGAGGGCGACTTTGCGGCGGCCAAGGCTGTTGCTACTGCTTGTCGCCAGGTAACGGTTGCCGCACTCTGCCGCACGGCGGAGCAGGACGTAGCCCGCGCCGCGGAGGCCCTCGCCGGAGCCGCGCACCCCCGCATCCACACGTTTGTTGCCACTTCCGACATCCACCTGCAACACAAGCTGCGGAAGACTCGCAGCGAAGTTCTGGAAATGACCCGAACATCAGTGCGGATGGCGCGAAACTTTGCGGAAGAAGTGGAATTCTCAGCCGAGGACGCAACCCGTAGCGATGTGGACTATCTTTGCGAGGTCTTAGCGGTCGCTGTCGACGAGGGGGCCACTATTCTCAACGTTCCCGACACCGTCGGCTACACGCTTCCTTCCGAGTTTGCGACCCTTGTCTCCACGGTTCACGACCGAGTAGTGGGTGAGAAAGCAGTGACGATTAGCGTCCACTGTCATAACGATCTAGGGCTCGCGGTTGCCAACAGTCTGGCGGCGATTGCTGCCGGCGCGCGTCAGGTTGAATGCACGATCAACGGCATCGGCGAGCGGGCGGGCAATGCTTCGCTGGAAGAGTTAGTGATGGCCATGCACGTTCGCTCCGACCAGTTGTCATTTGAAGTGAACGTCAACACGCGCGAGCTTTATCCAACCAGCCAGTTACTCTCAGCGATCATCGGATTCGACGTGCAACCTAACAAGGCGATCGTGGGGCGCAACGCCTTCGCCCACGAGGCCGGCATTCACCAGCATGGCGTAATCAACAATCCGTTGTGCTACGAGATCATGACTCCCGAGTCGGTCGGCGTTCCCAGTAATCGTCTGGTGCTCGGCAAACACTCCGGTCGTCACGCACTGAGCTTGCGCTACGAGGAGCTTGGCTATTCCCTTGAGCACGGTGAGCTCGATGCGGCCTATGGTAGATTCACTGAGCTGGCCGATCGCAAAAAGCGAATCTACGATCAAGATCTGATTTCGCTGCTCAGTGCAGACATGAAAACACGTGCGGAGGTGGCGATTATTGAAGCTGCGGCCCCGCGCGCGCGGGCTTCAACCTACAGGTAAGCCTTAGAGTCTATTGGAGGCAGGACCCTGCGGCGGTTCTCGTTGTTCATAACTGCTGGTTTGGTTCTGCCTCTTACTCCGGCACCCCACGCGGGCAACGCGCGTGGGGGCCCCGCTTGAACGGATGGCTGACGATATGAAGATAACTGTTTTACCGGGTGACGGCATTGGTCCTGAGGTAACCGCAGAGGCTGTTCGTGTTTTGCGGGCGGTGGCTGCCATTCACGGTCATAAATTTGAATTTGTGGAACGACCAATCGGCGGCGTCGCAATCAAGCAGAC
>CAZVHN010000626.1:0-17315 GCA_964626895.1 uncultured Chloracidobacterium sp.
TCGGTGAACGTGCCGTTGCCGTTGTTGAGGTAGAGCGTGTCGCCCGCCCCTTTTAACCCCCTGGGCCCGCACTGCACGGGGATAGACTTATACTGGCAGGTCCTTCCCTGGCCGAATTCCGGCAGGTTGTTGATGTCAAAATCCACGTAGTTCGCAACGAACAGATCCAGGTCGCCGTCGTTATCGTAGTCCACGAACGACGCGCCAGTAGACCATCGAGGGTCGCTTACCCCCGCTTTGTCGGTGACGTCCGTGAAGCTGCCGTTGCCATTATTTTTCAAGAGGTGATTCGGCCCGAGGCAGGTGACGTAGAGATCATCAAAGCCGTCGTTGTTGTAGTCGCCGACGGCCACCCCCATGCCCCAACCAATGTCGCTCACGCCGGCTTTCACTGAGACCTCCGTGAATTTGCCATCTCCGTCATTGCGGTACAGATGGCTTCTAGTTTTCGCCTTCGACTTCACTAGATCAACGGTCAGGGAATTGACAAAATAGATATCCAGGTCGCCGTCATTGTCATAGTCGAAAAGCGCCAATCCTCCGCTCATGGACTCGACAATATATCTCTTTTCGGGTGAGGCTACGTGTTTGAAGGTAATCCCCGCTGCGGTCGTGATATCAGTGAAGCGGATCGGAGGCGACTGTTGAGTGCCGATCATCTGCGAGGGTAATAAGAGCGGTAAGAGGGCCAAGGTCGCCAGCAACAGGTATTGTCTTAAGGGCAAACTAGCACTACCTCTCTCAAGGCTATTGATTCGTTTGGGCCCGCGCCTTCCCTTTTAGTTGCCGGGAGATTTCGAGCTGGCTCTCGCCCTCCGCCTTACGACCCGCGGCGATATAGGCTCGACCGAGTTGGTAGTGAACGTGAGCCTGGTCAGGTTTGAGCCGTGCGGCCATCTCAAGGTTTTCGACCGCGCCCTTGAGGTCGCCCTGCTGCAGCAGCGCTTTGCCAAGTTCATACCGCGCGTCCGCGAAATCGGGTCGCTCCCCGATGACTTCTCGCATCAACCTAACGCCCCGGTCGGTTTCCTGCTGCGCCAACGCCACGAAGGCGAGATGATATTTGGCTTGAAAGTCCTTCGGGTTCAACTTTAACTCATTTTCGAATTCACGAACGGCATCTTCGAACTTTCCCGACTTCAGATGGATCAGGCCGGTGTAGAAGTGGGCCAGGCGGACTTTGTCATCCAGCGAGAGGGCCGTTTGTAATTCCTCGAGCGCTTTGGCGATGTCGCCCCGTTCGTAATGCGCCTGACTGAGCAGGATGTGCAGTTGCGGGCTGTTTCCGCCCATCACCACCATTTGCTGAATGACCCGGTTTGCTGCCTCGGTCTCTCCCTGTTTAAGAAGAGAGAGAGCTAGCGGATAGTACAGCGCAGTATCCTGTGTTTTTACGGCGATTACCTCAGTCAGTAGCGCGGACGCTTTGGCGAAATCATCCGTCATGAAATAGCTGAGACCTAACAACTGCTTGATCGCGATGTTGGTCGGATCTACTTTCAGCTCGTTTTCGAGCGCCGGCACGGCCTCTTTGTAGGATTCGGACTTATAGTAAGCCAAACCCAGGTTGTAATTGAGTCCCTCTTGACGGGGGTTCCATTTCGCCGCCAGTCCGAACTGCACTGCCGCCTCACGAAACTCCTGTCGTTCCGCCCGTAGCAAGCCGATACTGTTGTGAGCAGCGGCGACCACCTTCACATAATAGGCCTCGTCGGTCTTTAGCCTTTCCGCGCTCTTCGCGTCCGGCGTATCCGATTCAGCAATGACACCTTCCGCTTTCACTAACTCTCCGATCTTACCATCCTGGTCGGGCAAGCTGGTTCCACTGAGAAAAGCTCCTACCTTCTCCTCATCTAGCTTAAAGCCTTTCGATTTGAGCTCCGCAGACGTCTGTAGCTCCTTTTCGCCTTCGGCAGTTCTACCGACCTTAAGTAATGATTGCCCAAGGCGGTAGTGCGCGGTGGTCACCTGGTAATCGTTGTGTCCCAGAGATGGGTTAAGAGAGATGCTTTTTTCAAGCACATCGATCGCCTGTTCATGCCTCCCGGCCCCCTGGTAGGCCTGGCCGAGATGAAAGTAGGGGTCTGGATTGTGCGGCTGGATACGGGAGGCCTTTTCCAACAAGCCAATGCCGGCGTCCCACTGTCTCTCAATTACGTAAAGGATGCCTAGATAATAGTTGGCGAAGAACTCATTCGGGTTTGCTGCCAGCTCAATCTTGAACTCCTCCGCAGCCTCACTGAGGCGCGCCGCCCCGTCCTTGTATAGATACGTTAGGCCCAGATAGGAATGGACTCGAGGGAAACGGGGGTCGAGCGCAATGGCCTTCTTAAACTCTTCGATTGATTCCGGCAGGAAACCCGTCTCCCGGTACGCTCGCCCGATCAGCACGCGGAGTTGTGGACGGTTGCCGAGCCGCTCGACCATCCGTTCGTACAGTTGTTTGGCTTGGGCTACTTCTCGCCGCTTCAGAAAGGCCAGCCCCAAAGTGTACTCAGCATCATAATCGCCCGGCGTGAGTCTCAGCGTTGCCTCGAGTTCTTGGCCCGCCTTCTCAAACTCGCCCATCATGAAATGGGTCTTGCCAAGCATGTGATGCGCAGCCGAGTTTCGCGAGTCGATGGCAATGGCCTGCTGCAGGGGCCCGATGGCTTTCCGGTACTGCTTGGTGTGGAAGTACGCGATTGACAGGTCAACAAGGGCGCTCGGAGAGTCGGGCCGGGTTGTCACCGCTGACTCGAGGGCCTGGACCGACGCATGATAGTTGGCCTGCGCGGAGTAAACTCTACCAAGCCTGTGATACGCCTCGGCAAGTATGATCTTAAACTCGGCTTCCGCCGCAGCGAAATTGCCCGCGCGGTGCTGGGCTTCTGCAGCCTCGTAATGGCGCCGAAACAGATCGGCTTGAAATTGGAAAGGGACAAGGAGAAGCAGAAGAGGGAGGAAGGCCGAGCGAAGGTACATCGTTACCTTGACCCCGAAATGGACTCGAGAAAAACCGAGACGGAGCGCTGAGTTACTTCATTCAGCCCTCCGTCATGGTTTAGCCTGCGGGCAGTATATCAGAAGGTGAACTTGATCCCGAGTTGAATCTCACGGGGCGACTGGGCCGTATTGAGCGTCCCAAAACTACCGTTCCGCAAGTCGGTGTCAAACCCAACGAAGTTTGCATGGTTGAAGACGTTAAAGAACTCTGAGCGGAACTGGATGCCGTAACGCTCCTTGAACCTCCAGTTCTTTACCAGGGAAAAGTCAATGTTAGTGATTGGCTTTCCTCGAACGGACCCTTTACCCAGATTGCCGAGCTGTCCGGCGCCGGGAGTCGCGAAGGCCGCGGGGTTAAGATGTCGGGTCGAGTCACCGGTATTGAGGTAAAGAGGTGCCCCCGTGTAATTGGGGCGCTGCCCGACTGCGGCAGCCGTGCCAAGAGTATTCACTCCAGTAATAATCTCAATCGGGGTAGCGCCAAAGTAGGAGGCGATCCCGTTCAACTGCCAATCGCCGAGAATGTGTTGAGCCGCCTTTCCCCAATTCTTGAACGACGGCAAGACGTAGACCAGGTTGCTAACGAACGTGTGTCTCCGATCAAGATCGGCGTCGCCCCTGTCGAGATTGAAGTTGAATGGATCACTCGTAGAGTTAGTGAAGGACGTGAGTGAAACATCCGAAATAGCATGGCTCCAGGTGTATGAGACCTGGAAGGACAACTGATCGCTGAAGCGTCGGTTGAGCCACAACTGCATTGCATTGTAGCTGGAGTTACCATTGGACTCATCCGTCGTGATGTTGCCGACGCCTCTCAAAACTCTATTGTCGGCGATCAACTGGCCCTGGTCCTGCGTGGTTATTGCGAGCGCGGCTCTGGCGATCTGGAGTCGAGCGGCGCGACTACTTCCGTCGCAGGCGGTTCCTCGGCAGGCAACACCAGGAGCAATGTCGTTCCGGTTCACGTTCCGCCGCCAGATATGCAGGCCGTGATTGCCGATGTAGGAGGCTTCCAGAACAGTGTCCTTAAAGAGTTCGTGCGAAACGGTCAGGTTCCACTGGTAGCTCTCAGGCGGCCTGAAGCCAGGGTCGACGGCCGCGAAACCTGCGCTCGGATTAACCCCAGCTACGTTGGTACGCAGGCCCGGGTTGATCGTGTCAAGACTACGGCAGGTCGGGCAATTAGCGAGAGTAGTACCCGCACCGTTCCAACCCGAACCTGCACTGACGGTCGTCGTCCAGGGAGGGTTGCCGGTCAAGCGGAGAAGGTCTTCGATTACTTGGGAACGGCTCATATAGCGGCCGAATCCTGCCCGGACTGCGGTCTTGCCGGTGCCGAAAAGATCCCAGGCGATGCCAACGCGGGGCTGCCAGCCACCTTTATAGGTGTCTACGAGCGCACGGCTAAATCCCATTTGGATGCCTTCCTCTGCCGTGACCAGACCGGTATTGAAATCAACTCCGTTGTACAGGCTAGGAATAAAGTTGGAGATGCGATTGTCTTGCTCCCAAGCCGGCGGGAACATCGAATAGCGTAAACCCATGGTGAGCGTGACCCGCGGATGAATTTTCCAGGTGTCATTCGCATAAAACTCATAGTCGCGCCACCGCCCATCCGCGATCTCCGCCTGATTGATCTCGGTGTAGTTAACAAGCACCGTGTCCCTGAGCAGGAGGTCGGCGATACAGTTATCGGTCTGCAACCCGCATCCCTGAATCGTGAGGGATTGGTTGCCGCCGCCGGCGCCGACACCCGGCTCGTCCTTAATGTTGTGGCTGAAGAGGGCCCCGAACTTGAGATCGTGCGATCCAGCCACCAATGAGAAGTCATCTTTCCAGATATAGAGGTCTTCGCGGTTGTTCCACGGTGACTGGTGCCAAATATTTCCATACCCGCCGGCACCCCAGAAAAGGGAGGGTACACTGCCCCCAATACGGTCCTCATGCGGAAAGACTGTTGGGAATTTCGAGGCGATCTCCGTTTGAAGTGCCTCGCTTTCAGGGGAGGTCCTGATGATGATGTCATTGCCGGAGGCCGAGAATTGGAACTCGTTCACGGCGGTGGGTGACAGGGTATTTGTCAGCTTAACAGCAAAGGTCCTGCTAGGCTGGGCCCAATCGGAGGAAAGAGTGGGGTATGGGGAGTCTCCCCAGAAGTTGCCTGTCGCCCCACCATGAGTCCACTTTTCGTTAATGTAGCGAACCATCAGTTGCGCCTTGTCAGTTATGGTCACATCACCTCGGATAAGATCCTGGCGCGTGTCAATCGGTTGAAGTTGCGACGTGGCCCAGTTGGGAGAACCTGTCGTATTGGGATCTGGATAGAGCTTCACAAACGCGAGTCCCGCCGGGCTGAGCATGCTTGCCGGAATACGATTGTTGGGGAAGCAACCCGGATCTGTGGGGTTCGCGCCTGGGGTTGTACACGTCATCCCCGGACGATGGGGTAGCGATCCGGTCAAAGTTCCACTGAAATCCCCAAGCTTCTCTGCGACCGTGGGAACGTTGGCAGAAAGCACCTGACCCCGCCGCTCACGGCGCCACTCCTCTGACCAGAAGAAGAAAACCCTGTTCTTAATAATCGGGCCATTAAAGTTGCCTCCGAAGTTGTTGTATTTCAACTGTGGCCTGGGTTGACCGGCCCGGTTAAGGAAAAAGTTATTGGCGTTGAGAGAATCCTTTCGGTAGAACTCGAACAGAGTGCCATGGAACTCGTTGGTTCCACCCTTGGTGATCAGGTTGACCACCGCGCCCTGCGCCTGACCAAACTCCGCGCTAAAGCTGTTACGCTCGACGCGGAACTCCTTGATGGAGTCGATGGACGGAAAGACCAGCAGCGTCCGATTTGATCCAACGTCCATATTGTTGACGCCATCAATGGTCCACATATTGGAGTTTGACTGGTTGCCGTTAACCGACATGTCAACTCCGGAATTGAGTCCCGTTCCGCGAGTAGCAAATGCGCCGCCGGCGCCCGCTTGCGTCACCGGCGAAACACCCGGCACCAGGAGCGCCAACTGCGCGTAGTTGCGACCATTCAAAGGCAGCTCCGTTACCTGCTTCTCTGAGATGAGGCTACTGACCTTGCCGCTTTCAGTTTCAACCAGCTGCGCCGCGCCAGTAATCGTCACGACCTCACTGACCTGTCCGACTTCGAGGTTTAAATCCAAGACGACTCTGTCGCTTACGTGCACCTCTATGCCCGTGGCCACCGTATTCTTGAAACCCTGCGGGGCGACGCTCACGGTATAACGGCCCGCCGGTAGACTCTGGGCCGAGTAGGAGCCGTCATCGTCGGTCCTGGCGGTGCGCGTTTGCCCCGTCGTCTCCTCGACGATCGTCACCTCGACCTTGGGGATGGCCCCACCCTGCGGGTCGCGCACGGTGCCACTGATGCTCCCGACGGTGCTCGTCTGGGCACTGACACCGCTTAACAAACCGACCCCGAGCAGGACCAGTACGACGTAAAGACCGAACTTCTTTTTCATGATTTGATTCTCCTGGCGCATTCGAACGCTCGTCCCTTGATTGGCTTGACCTGTGACGGTCACCTCACGAAATGCTCAAAACGAATCCTGAAGCAGAGCCTGATAAGTCTTTTTCTTTGGTTCCGTGCGCCTCTCACCAACGTCAGAAGCAAGAATCGGTTTCCGAACCGCGCCCAATTCTCCAGCTTGACTCCGGATAGACTAGGTCTTAAATATACTCTATATCTGTCATTATTCATCTGGAAAGTTACTGTCAGTAAGATACGGTAATAAGAGGCAGGAAGAGCAAGTTCAGGCGCATATTTCTTGAGAAGGGTCAGCGTTACAGTGCGGATGTAACTTGTTACACTGCTCATCCCGTTTAGGATTGGTGAAAAGCAGCGAGTGGGCTTATAATTCGGGCCAATAATTCGGGCCAAACCGCGACTTGGGATTTTGCAGCCTTTGTTCCACACCGAACAATAATTTGGGAAGCATTGGCACATCGCGTCTCCCGTGACTTTCGAGTAACCCGTTATGGTCAGCTAACGTGTGCTCAGTTGAGGCCGCGCCTCAAGGTCTAATTCCTCGAGCGTTGCTCTTTCAGGTTCGTACTGGGAAAAATGGAACTAGGTAAGGAACAGAAGATCGAGCACTTGGAGAAGGTTCTTCATAGCCGCACGATGCAAAACTCGGAGAACCTCAAGGCGTTCCTTCGCTTCGTCGTGGAGAAGACCCTGGCCGACGAGGACGTGCAGCTCAAGGAGTACATAATCGCCACGGAGGTTTTTGGCCGCAACAGTGACTACGATCCGCGCATCGACTCGGTGGTCCGTGTTCAAGCCGGAAGGTTGCGGACGAAACTACAGGAGTATTACACCGCCGAGGGGAAGAACGACCAGATCGTAATCGAGCTTCCTAAGGGCCACTACCACCCGGTCTTCAACTGCTCTGACGCGGAGTCAGGACCAGAGATTTCTTCTGCCGGCGCTCGCACGTCAGATGGGCCCCCTTCGAATGGACACCACACAATCGCAGCAACAGAGGGTCAACCTCACGTCGAGGGCGTTCCGGCACGGTCCAGAGCCAGGGCGGTCGTGCTCGTGTTGGGTGGGCTCATCATACTGCTGAGCGTCGCTGTGGTGGCGCTGTACTCATCGAACCGGGAACTGCAGCGGCAGGCACGGAATCTCGACCCCTCGCTCAACAGCGAAGACTTCAAGGCCGTCTGGGGTCCATTCGTAGATGATCTGGAGTCGCCGTTGCTCGTCTTGAGCAACCCAACCGTCTACCGCTTCTTGAATGATGCGGACCCCGGCTCTCTGGCGCGGCGCGCGATCCAAATGACCCCCGAGCAGACACGCTCACTTCGTGACGCGCTTGAGTTCAAAGGCCAGTACGCTGGTGGCGACTCGCCCCGGCTCATTCCGTCGCTGGGAATGTACACCGGCATGGGTGAAGCCGTCGGCGTGTACCGCCTCACTGATCTCTTTCGCTCCTCGAATAAAACCATACTGCTCAGACAAAGCCGTCACGTTAGTGCCGCCGATCTGAAATACCGCAACGTGATCCTGCTCGGCAGTATCTACGTCAACGAATGGTCGCGCAGACTCCCGACGGTCGAGAACTTCGTCTACACCTTCTCTGCGACCATTGAGAACCGCGACCCGCTCCCCGGCGAGGAGCGAGCGTACAAGCCGCAGTTTAATGAACAGACGGGAGAGATGTCGGTTGACTACGCGCTCATCACCGTCCAGCCGAACGTCTCGGGCGGGCACGCAGTGATGACGCTCGCTGGCATCTTCAGCGAGGGGACGGAGGCGGCGGCCGAATTCGTTACGACGCGGAATCACTTGACCCTCCTGGGCCAGCGCCTACGCCAACTCGGCGGACAGAACGCGCCTCCGAAGTATTACCAGGCGCTGCTAAAGGTCGAAGTCGAGAACGGCACCCCGACCACCATCTCACTTCTTTCTCTCCGCGCACTGCCAGAGGCAGGCAAGTAGAAGTTGCGTGAAGCGTGAATCGTGTGAATCGTGTGAATCGTGAATCGTAAATGTAGAGAAAATCAGTTTCCTCTATTCACGATTTACGATTTACGGCTTTGTGTTTTCCTCTTTAGCGTGTCAGCGTGAATTTCTCCGCCAGTCCTCCGACCAACACTTCAAACTCTCCGGGCTCAACCACGGATCTGTTGTTCTGACCAATGAAGGCTAAGTCCTCGCGATCAAGCTCGAATGTGAGCGTCCTTGTCTGGCCCGGTTCGAGGTGAACACGAGCGAACCGCCTGAGCCTCTTGTCGGGCGGCGTGACTGAGGCCACCAAGTCGCGCAAATAAAGCTGGACCACCTCGCCGCCAGCCCGCCGCCCTGTGTTAGTGACGGTGACGTTGACAGTCAGTTTGTCCTGCTCAGCCATTGTCTTCCGGCTCAAGCGCAGGTCGCCGTACTTGAATGTCGTGTAGCTCAGTCCATGGCCAAACGGGAACTGCGGGTTGAAAGGTGTTAGGCCGAAAGTCGTGTTCTGATTCTCGTAGGACTTGTGGTCGTAGTTCAGCAGTGCGTTTGCGTGTCGCGGGTAGGTGAGCGGCAGACGGCCGGACGGGTTGTAGTCGCCGAAGAGAACGTCTGCAACGGCTTGACCGCCTTCGTTGCCAGGGTTGTAGGCCATGAGGATTGCGCCCACACCGTCAGCGATGCGGTTGATGATTCGGGGTCGCCCCTCGACGAGTACGACAACCACCGGCTTACCGGCCGCGGCCACAGCCTCCGAAAGTTTTAGTTGCGGCTCCGGCAAGTTGAGGTCGGTGATATTGCCGGGCGTCTCGGTGTACGAGCCCTCGCCGAGACAGAGAATTATGACGTCCGCTTCGCGCGCGGCGCGGGCTGCCGCCGCGATGTCAACCTCCTCATCAACGCTGGTGGGCGTGGTGCTCGATGGACCTCCCGGCGCACGCGTGATTCGCGTGCCGGGTACGTAGCTCACGTTCGCCTTCCCCACCTTCGCCTCGACAGCCTGGCGGATCGTCAAGCGGTCTTTCGGATAGAGTGACTCCTCCGAGCCTTGCCACACGTACGTCCAACCGTTGTTAAGCGAAATAAGCGAATCGGCAGTTGGTCCCGTGACGAGCACCTTGCGATTCTTTTCCAGTGGCAGAAGGTTGTTCGTATTCTTCAGCAGCGTCATCGCCTCGCGGGCGGCCTCCAGACTCAGACGACGCGACTCAGGTGTACCGAACTTTGCCTTCAGAGATGCGTCGGGCATAGGACGGTCAAACAGGCCGAGCTCGAACTTCAACGTGAGTATGCGACGGACGGCCTCGTCGATGCGCGACTGCGGCACCGCGCCCTCTTTCACCAGCGCTAGCAGGTGGTCCGCAAAGCTGTAGTCGCTCGGCACCATGCTCATGTCAATGCCGGCCAACACCGCCATGCGCGTGGCCTCCTTTTCGTCGGCTGCCACGCGGTGGATGCTTACCAGCTTCTTGATGTCTTCCCAATCTGAGACGGCGACGCCTTTAAAGCCCAGTTCTTTACGCAGGATGTCAGTTAGGATGAAATGGCTGACGTGAACGGGCACGCCATTGATCTCACCGGAGTTGACCATCACGGTGCGCGCGCCCGCATCGACCGCCGCTTTAAAAGGCGGCAGCACGTACTCACGCAGATAAATCTCAGGAATCCACGCCGGCGTTCGATCCCTCCCGCTCAACGGCAGGCTGTAGCCCATGTAGTGCTTCAGGCATGAGGCGACGTGCTCCGGCGAGGAGACGTCCATGCCCTCGTAACCGCGGACCGCTGCAACGCCCATGACCAACGTGAGGTAAGGGTCTTCACCGGAAGTTTCCCACAGCCGCGGCCAGAGCGGTTGGCGTCCGATGTCGAGAACGGGTGAGAACGTCCACGGGATGCCCGCGGCGCGCGTCTCCAGCGCCGCGACTTCCGATGCCCGCATCATCAGCTCGGGGTTCCAGGTCGCAGCCATGGCGAGCGGTTGTGGAAAGAGGGTCGCGCCCTGAACGTAGTTTGCGCCGTGGATCGTGTCGATGCCGTAAAGAACGGGAATCTTGTTGCGCGTCTTTTTGGCTGCGTCCTGAATCTGTCGGATGGTTTCGTGCCAGCGGTCGAGCGAGAGGGCCTGGTCGGCTACGTTAAGGATCGAACCGACTCCGTACTTGACGACGGCCTTCTCCAGTTTGGCCGGGTCGATTCTGATCTCCTGGTTCCTGCCGTTCGAGACCATGCTAATCTCGAGTTGCGTCATCTGCCCGACCTTCTCCTCAACTGTCATCTTTGCCAGCAGCTCGCCGGCTTTGCGCGCCGCTTCCAGGTTCGGCGCGGGGGCCCGGAGCATGCGTTTGAAGACTGCTTGACTATCAATTATTTCGTTCATGCTTGGCGCCGCCGAATCCTGCACCCCCACGCCCGCGCGTGCTCTGGCAGGCGGGTTGATCTCGGCCGAAGACGCTTTTGGCGCGCGCGCCTCGGCGTGAATGTGTCGTGCCGTGGCCGCCCGCGCCACGGGGCCATTTTGCCACGCGGAGCTCACGGCAGGTAGGAGTCCATGCACAGACATTGCCACAAGGGCGAAGGTTCCGATCGTTCTCTTCATGAAGGATTCCTATCTTTTCCGGGATTGATTCTCGTGTTGCAGTCGGTGGAGTCTGGTTAGTGCGGGTTACTTTTATCTCTTGCTTAGGGTGAAATATAAGTTACAAACCGTTAAGGCTACCTTGTGCCTGAAGCGATTCGCTCTTGATGACCGTTCTCGGCTGTACGGCTGGGCTAAGCGCGGATGCGAGGACGTGACGGACGGTAGCATCGCTTTATTTGCTGGGCGTCTTGTCCAGCTTCTCGGCTAACTTCACAATGCCCCTGCTCAGCAGGAGGATATCCCGCAGGTCTCGGCTGGCTTTCGCGGATTGCGCGGCGTCGACAACGTCGGGCAGCTTGAAGGCGGGATTTTCGGTGAAGCTGTCGATCCGCTTACACATCGTCACGAGTGCGTCCTTCATTTGGTTGTCACCAAGCTCGACCTGTTTGCCCTCTCCTTTTTTTTCGCCCTCGACAGATTCGCGGGCCAGGTGGGCCTTAAGCCTGTTGGCACGCTTATTGATCCCCTCGGTCTCGCTGGCAATGAATTTATAGTCGAGCGGCTTTTCTGACAGCAGGTGGCGCACGACATTGTTACGCATTACCTGGATGCCTTTGAAATCCTCCCTCATCTGTTTGGCCGCAGCTTCAAGTTCCCGCGTATCTACCTCTTTCGCCGGGCCCACCATCTCAGCGCTGCGTAGTTGCGCCTCCCGCTGGCGCCTCTCACGTGCCTCGGCGAATGGGTCTTTGACTGGCGGAGCCCCCGGAGTGGTCTGCTGGGACTGGGCCGAGTTGGGCGCGAGCGTAAGCAAGCAAACCGTTGCCGCAAAGCCTACCCGAACTACCACCGAAAGCGCTCGATGGTTTTCCATAGCCGATCTCCTTTCTCGGTGAGGGACTCAGTATAAACCCGCGGTTTGCGGTGGACAATATCCGGGCTTCGCTGCGGTGGCGCTGCCAATTGGGTCCCTTGATCGGGTCACGATGCTGGGCCTCTTTTAGTATTCTCGGATAGCAATCTACGGCGGAAGAGAAGATAGTAAGCTGGCAGGCCCATCGCCACTACGCCCACCCCTAACAACGACTGCCGGGGACTGTTGCTCCCGAGCAGGACAAGCAACAGAAAGATCAGAAGCAAGAATATTAGAGGTGTCAGAGGATAACCCGGTGTGAGGTAGGCCGGTTTGATCTGCTCTTTGCGCCGCAACACAAATAATGCAGCTACCGTAAGCGCAATGAAGATTACAACGACAAAAATAAAGTAAGAGACGATTTGATTGAAATTGCCGAGCAGCACCAGCAATGAACCAAGCACCGCCTGAAGAGCGATCGCGCGCGCTGGTGTTTCGAAGCGAGGGTGGAGTGATGCTACGGCTGGGACAAATAACCCGTCGCGGGCCATTGCAAAATAGACTCGCGGAGCCGACATTACTACTGCTACGAGACTTCCGAGCACCGCCACAATAACGATCAAAGAAAACACTTGCCCCCCCGCTCGTCCGAATAAAACCTCGCCCGCCTGGGCAGCAAAAGTCTCGCCCGAAGTGACGCGGTCCATTGGTACGAGATATATGAAGACTGCACTTGTCAGTATGTAAACAAGCGTTACGATGACTACACCGTAGGACATGGCCTTGGGCAACGTGTGAGCCGGGTTTCGTACTTCGCCAGCGAGTTTACTAAGGTCCCACCAGCCGCCAAAGGAAAAAAAAGCGCCAACCATTCCGCCCGCCAGAGCCGCAATGAGAGGAGCTGAGTTTGCCCGGCGCGCAACAAAAGGCGTGAAGTTTGACCAATCACCAAGCTGGAATGCGAAACCCCAAAACAAAACAAACGCTAAAAGGCCCAGCTTGAGCGCCGTCAGCCATCGGATTAACCAGGCGCCAAGCCGGACGCCCCGAATGTTAGCTGCGGCCACTAAGAGGATCACGGCAACCGCAACCGCTTTAACGCCGGCAGTGGAAAGACCCAGGCTATAACCAACATAACTCGCCAAACCAACCGCAAGTGCAGCGGTCAGCCCCGGATCCATCACTAGGAAAGCCATCCAGCCATATAGGAAGGCCAACGGACGGCCATACGCTTCGCGGAGATAAACGTAGCCACCGCCCGCCTCGGAAAACCTTGCCGCGAGTTCGCCATAGCAAAGGGCCCCACACAAGGCCATCGCCCCCATCACTACCCAGACAATAAGGACCAACAGCGGCGAGCCGAGCGACTTCGCCATCCCGGCCGGGGTCAGAAAGATCCCAACGGCAATGACCTCACCCACCACTAGAGCTGTAGCCGTTCGCAGTCCGAGTTGTCGTTTGAGTGTAGGGGGAGTGTTCACAGAGATACGAGAGCGCACAGGGCTGTACGAAAGGATCTAGTGCCCGCGAAGCGTCGCGAAAGCATAAGAGCCGGGGGCGCAGCCCGAGGGAGAATCGCAAAGCAAATTCATAGCGCGCGAAGCGGGCGACAACGTCAACATGAACGGACATCCAGGACGAGACTTCGCTCAACCCTACGCTTTATGCTGTCGTCAAGGATTGGAAGATATTCTCAGAATGTCACGCGAGCTGCGAACTGAAAAGCCCGCGGGCCGCCAGAGCCGAAGACACCTCCCGCAGTCGTCACGGGCCGGCCGAAACTTGAAGAAGCTAGAAAGCCCGGGCTCGCGGGGTCGTTGCTATCACGAACAAGCACATTCGAGAAGCCTGAATAATTCGACTTGGAGACGCCCAACACATTCGTAATATTGAAGAGATTGAAGACTTCCGCAATGGGTTCAATACTTACGCGCTCTCCCAGCTTAAAGACCTTCGACACTCGCAGGTCAAGAGACGAGAAGCTATCGCCGAGCCTTACTTCGTCACCAACAAGGGGAAGAATAACCCGACTCTTAAAGCCTGTGGTCGGGTCTGGGTTTGGACACAACGAACCACCCGCCGCGTTGATTTGTGTTATGAAAGCGTTCAACTCAGAACCTCTATGAAACAATCGCCCGCCGGCATTCCGTTGCAGTTCACAAACACGGGAACTCGCATCAGGCAAGAGAATGTCAATAGGAACTCCCGAGGCGAGAGTCAAGATCGGGGCCAGGCGTACGGCGTACGGTAGGTCAAACACTCCAGCGAAGGTAAAGCGATGTCGTTGATCGTTGGGGGTTGGACCATACTCCAACTGTAGATTCTGAGAGTCTATTGGCCCATTGGAAAAAGGAATCTGATCGTCGTTGGCGTAGTTGAATGATCTGGAGAACGTGTATGACGCGCGCATTTGATGACGATTCGAGAAGCGTTTCTCCAAGCTCACAAGCAACCCGTCGTATTTCGTCTTAACGCTCGACTCGAGATTCTTCACCAGGTCCGGACCACCAACCACCGGATTGAAGACGCTCCCAATCGTGCGACCAATAATGAAGTGGGTGCCGAAATTGTGCAGGTAATCCGCACGCAGCACATAGTTGCGTCCCAGCTCGTGCTGAATACCCAGATTCGTCTGCTGCACCATAGGGTTCTGGAGTTCGTTGTCAATGATGTTGATGCCCCCTGCGCCTGCTCCCGGAAGCACGAAACCTGTGAAGGGACTGGCTAGGGTGGGCGCCGGTGGCGGGAACTGCCCGCATGCAGGGTTGAAGAGGCACGGCGGCGGAATGAAAAAGATATTGCCCGCCCGCACTTCAATCGGCAATGCGCGTCCATCTAGTCCGCGCTCCAGGGATTGGATCTGTAGCGTTACCCGATCATAGTAGATGCCGTAGCCACCATGGATACTGGTACGCCCGCCCTTCGCTGAATAGTTGAACCCAACGCGTGGTCCGAAATTGTTCTTATCTCTGGATCGCCGACCATGCAAGAACGGAAGGATAAGAGGGTTCAGCTCATCGATTCGAGATACGTTTTTTACGTCAGAATCCACCTCATATCGCAAGCCGAGGTTCAACGTGAGCTGGGGACGAATCCGCCAGTTGTCTTGCACAAAGCCTGCGAAGTAAAAATTGTCGGCGTCGTTGATAATCAGAGGTCGATCGGGTACGCCGCTACGCAGCGTGACTGCGAAGAGCAGATCGTTATCATCGACCCGACCATCACCGTTGCGATCAAAGTCCGGAAAATCCTCGATCAGTTCTACGCGTCCTTGTTGGAATACCTTGAGATCAAAACCAGAATCCACACGCTGAATCTCTCCTCCGAAATTCAAAGTATGATTGCCGCGCACCATCGTGAACGTGTCGCTGAACTGCAGCCGGCGCTGCTTGGTTTGCTGCGGTACCCGAAACGACGCGCCATCCTGGATGCTCGGAAAGGTTAGCTGCGGGCCCGGAGTGACGGGCTCAGTCTGGTTAATGAACGTACTGTAACTAAAGTTGAAGCTGTTGACCTCGCTTGGACTAAACACCCGGGTATAGTTGCCAGTTACAAAATGCGAACGATTGCTGCTTGACTGGCGCTGTGAAGCAGAGCCGATGGCCCGATCCAAGGTGCTCGCTGAAACGTCGTCCGCGCGTTGCAGCGAATAGCGGAAGCTGAGGCGGTCAGCTTCCGTCGGACTCACGTCAAACCGCACTGTACCCAGCAAGTCGTTGAGCGGCGCGGGAGCGAAACCTCTTCTAATCGCCCGGCTCGCGAGGTCGCGTGTGCCGACTAGTGTGGCGCCGTCCTGATTACGAAACTCGAAAGAACCAAAGAACCAGGCTTTTTGCTTTTTGATCGGGCCGCCCAACGCAAAGGCGTACTGTTCACGATCGAAGGGCGGCGCTTCCCCGCTGGTGCGGTCGAAGGTGGCAGGCAGTCCCTGAAGTTTGCGATCGCGAAAATAGATCGCGCCCGCTCCGTGGTATTCGTTTGACCCTGACTTAGTAACGATATTAATAACGGCAGAGCCCGAGCGGCCTAACTGGGCCGAAAATCGATTGGTTGCGATTTGAAACTCTTGCACTGCCTCTTGCGAGATGTTTTGCAGTTGGCCTCCGACGACGTCGTCATTGTCATCGGCGCCGTCCACCGTTACGTTACCGCCACGTCCTAGCTGACCCGCCGAGGAAATCACTACAGTATTCGTTTTCGTGGGATCGAAGTTTGGCGCAGGAGCATTGCCAGGAATCAACAAGGCTAATTCGAGAAAGTTCCGGCCATTCAGCGGTAAGTTTTCAATTTCACGTTTAGCGATCACGCCATCGACTGCCGATGATTCAGTGTTAATCATCGCGAGCTGATCACTCGCAATCGTATCTGCGGCCACTGCAACGCTGGCAATACTGAGTGTGGTATCAAAAGTTGCATCTTGTCCTACCAAAAGCGTGGCCTTTAACTCCTTAGGCGAAAAACCACTTGCTTGAATCTTCACTTCGTATTCATCCGCCGGAAGATTAGTCAATACAAACAATCCCTGATCGTTACTTGTGGTTTGACGTTTCAACCCAGTCGCCTTTTGCGTTGCTATCACCAGAGCGCCGGCTACTACAGCGCTGTTAGGATCTGTAATTCTACCGCTCAGAGTGGCGCTAGCTGCTTGTTGGGCGCTGACGTAAGGGGATGGTGCACAGAAAAAACCGATGCAAATTACAAGGACGATTGCTGGTTTCACTTTGGTAATCTCCTTTGTTGCGCCCATGCACCCCTAAGCTCTGCCAACACCCAAAGCGTCTGCTACCCGATTGATGTAGTTAAACCATGAGGCAATGAGCGTGATCTGCAGGATGCCTTTGTCGTCAAAGCCGGCCACGCGCAGGCGTTCATGATCCTGCGGTGAAATGCGCGTCGCATCGCGGGTCAACTGCACGACGTAGTCAAGCATGATTCTATCTTGCTCGGAGATCGGGGCAGTCTTGTAGTCCTCTTGCAACGCCCCAACCATCTTCTCATCCAGCGTAACGCGACGCAGAAACTCTGCGTGAGACTCGATTCAATACTGGCACCGGTTGGTGACTGACACCACCGTTGTGATCATCTCGTGCTGTCGTCTGCTTAGCGGCAAGTCGGGAGACATCAGCGCCCCGAAAGTAGAAAACGCATGATAGAGAGCATCGGGAATCAAACTGTGTGAAGCCACGATACCCGCTGTCTCGCCATCCGGGGTGGGGTGCACCGGCGAGGCATACTCGGCCGGATACAAATCGCGCTGCGCTTCCATAGCGCGGCGCACTTCCTCGTCCTCGGAAGGTAGAATGGTCTTGATCCAGGTCATAGATCTCGTTCCTCTCTCAGTCTTCTTTCTTACAATTTGTAAACTCAATGATTCCCTAAAGGACTGCTCAAGCCTCGCTAACTTGCAGGTAAGGAAG
>CAZVHN010000627.1:0-8747 GCA_964626895.1 uncultured Chloracidobacterium sp.
ATTAGGTCGGTGTCGCCGTCATTATCTATGTCGCCGGCAGCGAAGAGAGGGTCCGCACTCGCTTGCGACGGTCCGCTGGCGAGAGCACGCGCGACAGCAGTTTCGCTCACATCCATCCAACCGTTTCCGACGTTACGCCAGATGCGCATCCCTTTGACCGTGAGCGCCAGGCAATCGAGCAGGCCGTCGTTGTCGTAATCCAGGAACTGAGCAGCGCGAGCCGCCTCTGATCCACTCGGCGCAGTCACCGTCTTAAACTTCTCCCGCCCATCGCTAACTGCAAAGAGACCCGGCCCGTCAGTGCGGCCAAAGAAGAAATCTGTATAGCCGTCCTTATTTAAGTCGCCGGCCGCAGCGCACGTCCAGCGGCCCTCAACAACCAGCCCCACTTCCTTCGCGACATTGCGAAACGAGCCATCCCGCTGGTTACTGAAGAGTTCAGGGGCTTTGCCGTAATTGACGACAAGCAGATCGACATCGCGTCTATTGTTGAAATCCGTCGGCACTACTGCCAGCGACTGTCCAATCCGATCTAACTTCGCTGCTGAGGTTACGTCGGTAAACTTTCCGTCGCCGTCGTTGCGCAACAACATGTTTGGCGCGCCTGCGAAGTCATCCGGAAAGACCGCGGACTCCCCGCCCTTCGGCGCCTTAGAAAGATCCGCCAGGCCCGCGATGAAAACATCCAGATCGCCGTCGTGATCAAAGTCAACGAAGGCGACAGACGAAGGAAGGTATGGATAAGCGGGAATGCCGGCTGCGGCCGTGATGTCCGAGAATTTCCCGCCCTCGTTGTGATAGAGGGCAAGACCTCCATAGCGAATGACGAAGAGATCAGGCTTGCCGTCGTTGTCGTAATCGCCCACAACTGCACCCACGCCTGTGCCGGTAAACTTCGCGCTCAAAGCTCCCGCCTGACTGGTGATCTCTGTAAATTTGCCACCGTCATTCCGGTAGAGAATCTGTTCATTTGGTGAGACCCAAAAAAGATCCAGATCGCCGTCGCCTTCGAAATCAAAGAGGCTTACGTTCCCGCCAAGCGCGGCCGCAATTTCTTGCCGGCTGGAATCATTCAAGCTCGCCACTCTGAATTGCCGACCCAGGAGTGGAGCGGCGGCGCCGGATATTGGGGCTTCTTGCGCCCGCTCAGCACCACGGGCCGGGAGGGCAGCCTGCGCAAGTGAGAAACTAACTGCGGGAATGGCACGATCAATCAGTTCGGACTCCGCACCTGTCGAAGCCACAGCCTCAGCATAGCGGCCTTGTTCCAAATAGTTTTGTCCGATGGTTGAGCCGCTACCACTCTTACGTAATTCTTGAAAACGTTGAATGATAGCCTGGCCTTCGTCACGCTTACCCACTCGAATTAGCGCCGTCCCGAGATTGTAAAGAGCAGTTGCGTTGTAAGGCTCTGCGGCCAACGCGGTACGCAAGGCTGCGATTGCTTCCGGGTATTTGCGTTGCTGAGAGTAGAGCTGGCCCAGGTTGACATTGGTGCCCACGTCATTGGGGTCGATCTTCAGCACGCGCTGAAACTGGGCGATAGCGTCTTCCGGCCGGTTCTGCATCCTGGCAATAAGCCCTAGTATGTAATAGGGCTGGGGAGCCTCAGGCGCCACGGCGATGACGCCCTGCTCTTCGCGCTGTGCGCCCGCCAGGTCCGGCAAGTTGTACAGTGCGATGCCGAGATTGGTGCGGGCCAACACTAGACCCGGATCGAGTTGCAGGGCCCGCTTGAAAGAATCTGCCGCCTCTTTATATTTGAACTGTTCCAGCAGTGCGACGCCAATGTTATTGGCACGATAGGCCTCTTCGCGGACCAAGGCAGGCGGTGGTTGATTTTGAAGCTGGGCCGACGTGGTTAAAAAAACCGAAACTGTCGTGAGAAGAACTATCGAAGCGACAGGCAGCAGGGAACAATACTTGTAACGCTTCATAGTCGAGTGCGAGGGTGAATGGGCCTTCTTTGTTTGGCTCTTGATCTATGGAAAACGGGAAGACGGTTCCCCCACTATAAAGCTGAAAGTCGCATTGTCAAGTTTATGCAGAAATTGCAAAATACGGCACTGCCCGGAAATTGGGAGTGGGTCAGTTTGGATTAAATAGTACTGGCTAAATACCACTCAACCAGTCCGCTTGGCGGACGACTGACAATAGCACAGCACTTTGAGTGCTGGGATTGGCGTTGCAAACCTGAGCTAGTCCGGCTTTGGCGGACGGCTGAACGGTGAGAGGCCAGATATTAGACAGGTCTTCCTTCAGTCGTCCGCTTCACGGACTAAGAGAATTTACGCTGACGATCCCAGCACTGAAAGTGCTGGGCTATTGTCAGTCGTCCGCCAAGCGGACTGCGTGGTATCAGTCCCGTAGACAAAACCCACGTTGGGAACCGGCCATGATATTATTGCGAAGAAATTGTACCCAATGCGCAGCTGTCCCAGCCGCTAGCGCAGCAACTCCTTGGAAATGCGCCTAAGACTACTAACTCGCACCCTCGATATCCTTCCCTACGCCTTGGCATTAGCGCTGTTATTTGCTGCTGCTGGATGTCGCCCGGGCGCGAAGCTTCCCCCTAAATCTTCCGCGGAATTCAATCTGGCAGTTTCAGCCTTTTACGTGGGCTTAGCGGCGCTACAAGTCGGTGACGACGTGCGCGCAGACAGCAAGCTGGCACAGCTCACCCAACTCGTGCCGGATGAGCCTGCCGGTTGGGCCAACTGGGGCCTGCTCGCGTTGCGCCAAAGAAACTTCGATGCGGCGGCGGACAGACTCGAGCGCGCGCGAAAGCTTCTGCCGAACAATGATCAGATCTATTACCTCATCGGACTTTTAGAGAGCGGCCGGGGCCGTTCGGCCGAAGCCATTGCGGCATTACGAAAAGCAGTTGAGCTCAATCCGCAATACTTAATAGCGATCTATCAGCTCGCTGCAGAGGTCGAACGCCAGGGCGATGAGAATAGCGAAGCAGAATATCAGCAACTGATGCAGAAGATACTCGCGGCACAACCGGACAATCTGGCGGCGATGCTCGAGTTCGCTCGTGTGGCAGCCAAGCGGGGCGATGCTGAAACCATGCGCAACGCGATCGGGCAGATAACCGCGCGATCCTCCGCGTGGCCGCCGGAAGTTCTGGAGCAACTTAACGCCGTTCAAGCTGCTGCCGCTGGCCCGGATCCGCGCGCGGCAGCCACTCGGATCGCCTTCTTGCGCAACGTGCTGGTCCGCGTTCCCGAATATCGACGCAGTCTGGGAGCAATCAAACCGCCACCGGGCGAAGAGGCAACGCCGTTCACTCACTTTCTACTGCTCGAATCACCCACTTTTGCAGCAGCGCCCGCGGACGCAGCTCTTACTTTTAAACAGCAGACGGTGACCTATATCGATGGCCACAACTGGGGTTGGATCGGAGGCGTTTCATTGGGCAGCGAAGGTGCGCCCACTGTGGTTGTCGCTAACGGTCGGGAAGTACGTTCGGCTGCGGGCGCAACGTTTCCATTTCCCGGCGGGCCTACAGCCAACGCTCCCCTTCCCGAGGGAATTCTGCCAATCGATTTTATCTACGATTTCAAGACCGACCTGGTGCTCGCCGGAAGCGGTGGCCTGCGGTTGATGCGCCAGGATAACCCCAAAGCTTTCACCGACGTGACCTCCCTGGCGAAGCTTCCGGCCTCGCTCACAGGAGCAGGATACACAGGCTCGTGGGCAGCAGACATTGAGGCGGACGGCGATCTCGATATCGTGCTCGGCAGCGAACAGGGTTTGGCATCAGTATTAAGGAACAACGGGGATGGCACGTTCATAGAAATTCAGCCGTTCGCGAACATCTCCGGCCTGCGCGGCTTCGCCTGGGCAGATCTCGACGCTGATGGCGATCCGGACGCTGCCTTGATAGACCAGTCGGACCGCCTTCACGCTTTTACTAATGAGCGGGCGGGCCAATTTAACGAGCGTCCTGTTCCACCTACGCTGGCGCCTGTGCGTGCAATAAACGTAGCCGACGTGAACAACGATGGTGTGCTGGATCTTTTGGCGGTCCAAGCCGACGGCGTCATTGTTCGCTTGTCAGATAAGAATGAAGGACTGGGCTGGGAGACGGCCGAGGTTGCACGGGTCACCAATGCTCCCAACTCTCTCGCCGGCGGCACTCGTCTGCGCGTGGCAGACGTGGATAACAACGGCGGCCTCGATCTCCTTTTAGTTTCGACAACTTCACCGATAAGCGGCACTGTTGCCGGCGCTTGGGTTTGGCTGAGCGAAAAGAAGGGCAATTTCACCCTACTTAATCGCGCCAATGATGTGCCGCCAGCCCCAGCCCTTGCATTTGATACCGCCGATCTGAACGGAGACGGCCGACTGGATCTTTTAGGTCTGGCGAGCGATGGCCAACCAGTCGCAGCAATCAACCATGGCCAGAAGAACTATCACTGGCAGGTGATTCGCCCACGCGCCAAGCAGGCCGTCGGCGATCAGCGCATTAACTCATTCGGCATCGGCGGGGAGATGGAGATTCGTGCCGGTCTGCTGGTGCAGAAACAGCCGATCACTGGTCCACTGCTTCACTTCGGTCTGGGTGAACAAACCAGCGTGGAGGTCGTGCGGATCGTCTGGCCCAACGGTTCCGTGCGGGCAGAGTTTGAGCTAAAGGCCGATCAGGAGATCGTCACTGAGCAGCGGTTGAAAGGGTCGTGTCCTTTTCTCTTCGCTTATAACGGCAAGCAGATGGAGTTCGTGAAAGACTCAGTTCCCTGGAGTTCGGCTATCGGGTTGCGCATCAATACGCTGGGCACAGCGCGGGTGGAAGCGACTGAAGAGTGGTACAAGATTGGACGAGACCAACTCGTTCCGCGTGATGGCTACTACGACCTACGCGTTACTGCGGAACTCTGGGAGACATATTATTACGATCAGCTCGCGCTAATGACCGTTGACCATCCGCTTGGCACTGAGATCTTCGTCGATGAGCGTTTCATCGTTCCTCCTGCGAAACTCGCGATCACCACCGTGGCGACACCACGCAAGATCGTAGGGGCTGTCGATGACCATGGCCAAGATGTCACAAGTATTGTGAGCACCCTCGACGGAAATTATTTGGATACGTTCGGACGAGGTAGGTATCAGGGCGTGACACGAGATCACTATGTGGAAGTTGATCTTGGCAGTGACGTACCGCAGACCGGCCCGGTTTGGCTAATCGCGCAGGGCTGGATGCACCCTACTGACTCGTCAATCAACGTGGCCATCAGCCAGGGCCAACATGAGCAGGCAAAAGGCTTGAGTCTGGAAGTTCCGGATGGACGCGGCGGCTGGATCGTCGCTCAACCCAATCTGGGCTTTCCCGCCGGCAGAAAGAAAATATGCTTGTTCGATCTCACGAATGTGTTTCGTCCGGGAACACCGCGCCGGTTGCGGTTGAGAACCAATCTCGAAGTCTATTGGGATGCGTTGGAGTGGGCGCGAGGACTTCCAGATGCTGCCGCGAAGACGACTCGCTTGGATCCTGAGGAGGCAGATCTGCATTACCGCGGTTATTCTGTCATCAATCAGGCGAATGATTCGTCGCCTGAGATTCCAGACTATCATCAGCTTGCAGGCTCCAAACAGCGCTGGCGCGATCTGGTTGGCTATTACACGCGCTTTGGTGATGTACGGGATCTCTTAGTGCGCGCAGACGATCGCTACGTAATCATGAACGCAGGCGATGAACTGGCGTTTCGTTTTGCTGCACCCACACCACCCCCCGCCGGCTGGATCCGCGACTATGTGATAATCGGCGACGGCTGGATCAAAGACGGCGACTACAATTCAACCTTTTCGAAGACGGTGTTGCCTTTGCCGTACCACGACAAGAAGCAATACATTACGCCGCCAGGCAGACTAGAGGATGAATGGGTCTATCGTCGTAATCCGGAAGACTGGCAAAAGTATCACACCCGCTATGTAACGCCTGAGAGTTTCCTAAACGCATTGAGGCCCCAGGTAGGAAAAGAAAAAAAGTGACTCGCGGCAAAACTGCAAGAATTCTGCTGGTCGTGTGTTTCATCGCCTTGCTGGCAACACCGCTCGTAATCAAGTGGCTATCGAACCGGCGGGAAACGACCAGGACAAAGCTTGACGCGGCCACAGCACTCTCCCGCTATGGCTTCTATCTCGAGGAAGTCGCTCAGGCTTCCGGCGTCAACTTCGTGCATCAGGCTCCAACATTGGACCGTCAGTTGGATCACATCATGCCGCAAGTAGCCTCGATGGGAGCTGCGGTATCGATTGTTGATTTTGACCGTGACGGCTGGTCGGACATCTACGCGACTAACAGTGGTGAAGGAAGCAGAAACTCACTTTATCGAAATGCCGGCGATGGATCTTTCAAGGACGTAGCCGGCGAGATGGGTTTGGCTGACGTCAACCAGCCCGGCACCGGTGTTTCGATGGGCGGTGTCTGGGGCGACTATGATAATGACGGCTACGAGGATTTGTTTCTATACAAGTGGGGTCGGCCTGAGCTGTTTCACAATGACGGCGGGCTTAGGTTTACTCGAGTAACCGAGCAGGTCGGGCTTCCCTCCTGGGCCAATGCCAACACCGCCATCTGGTTCGATTACGACAGCGATGGCCTGCTGGACTTGTTTGTTGGTGGTTACTACGCTGAGGACGTTGATCTGTGGCATCTGAAGACAACTCGGATGATGCCCGAAAGCTTCGAATATGCGAAGAATGGCGGGCGCAAGTATCTCTTTCATAATCTTGGCAATGGCTCTTTTGAGGAGGTCAGCGCGCAACTCGGAATTGACACACGCCGTTGGGCGCTGGCTGCTGCGGCCGCTGATCTGCGCGGGACCGGCCACCCCGACCTGTTCATCGCCAACGATTACGGTGTCTCGGAACTGTATTTCAATGACGGCAAGCAGTTTCGAGCAGTAGGTGAGCAGACAGGTGTTGGTTTTGCGCCAAAGAGCGGGATGAACGTCGGCTTCGGCGATATTCTGAATCAGGGCAAGTTCGCTATCTACGTCACGAACATTTCCGAACAGGGTGTGCTCATCCAGGGCAACAATCTATGGGTGCCGAAAGAAGGGACTTCTGGCGATTCCCTGCAGTATGAAAACCTTGCCAGGGATATGGGTGTGGAGTTGGGCGGCTGGAGCTTCGGCGCCCAGTTTGGCGATCTCAACAACGACGGCACGGTCGATCTTTATGTGACTAACGGCTATGTCTCGCTGGATCGAGAGAAGAACTACTGGTACGACTTCTCAAAGATTGCCGGCGGCAACAGCACAATCATTGCTGATGCTAAAAACTGGCCGGCGATGGAGGGGCGTAGTCTCTCGGGCTACCAACAGAAGCGAATTTGGATCAATGACGGGTCTGCACGGTTTCTGGATGTTGCGCAGGCCGTGGGCGCCAGCGATACCAATGACGGCCGGTCGGTAGCGCTGGCGGATCTGTGGAATCGCGGTGTGTTGGACGTCGTCGTTGCTAACCAGCGTGGTCCGCTGCTCATCTATAAGAACACAGCGGCGCCGGAGAACCAGTGGATTGACTTCGAGCTGGAAGGAAGTGCAAGCAATCGCAGCGCTCTCGGGGCCCAGGTACGATTGTTTTGGAATGGTCAGCAACAAGTTCAGGAGGTTTCAGGGGGCAGTGGCTTCTGTTCGCAAAATCAGCGTCGTCTCCATTTCGGTTTGGGGAAGAATCCGCAGATTGAGAAAGCCGTGATTCGCTGGCCCTCCGGCAAGATTCAAACCATGGAAAAACCCGCCTTCGGTCAAATCTACAAGTTAAAGGAGCCTGCATGAGCCAGGAGATCGTCGCGCCTTCTGCTCAGCCTCCGCGGGCGGTAACCGAGCCCAAAAGGTGGATGCGCCTTGATAGCCGTTACATCGCTCCTCTTTTTATAACGTGCATCCTGTTGGTGGGTCATCTCTCGTACGGCATTCTTGAAAGTTATCCCAAAACGGTGCTGGCAATTATTGCCGCTATCCTTACAGAGATAGCGCTGGGTCGCATCTTCTTCGCAAAATGGCCTCATCTTGCCAGCGCATATATCACGGGTATCAGTGTCGGCATTCTTCTGCGCTCGCCGGCATTCTGGCCCTACGCGCTATGCAGCGTGATTTCTATCGCCTCAAAGTACGTATTACGAGTGAAAGGACGGCATCTCTGGAACCCGTCCAACTTCGGTATCTGCGTCATTATTTTTCTCGCGCCGGAGACCGTTTCAATTCTCAGCGTGCAATGGGGCAACTTCATTTGGCCCATGTTGGTCATCTGGATCCTTGGTTCAATCATCATCTGGCGCGCTCGTCGTTTTCATATCTGTGCCATTTATGTCATCTCTTTCTTTGCTTTCGCCTTCTTGCGCAGCTGGATTACCGGAGATTCCTGGCAAGCCGAGATAGCACCCATTACTGGTCCAATGTATCAACTCTTTGTCTTCTTCATGATTACCGATCCCAGAACGACTGTAAGATCAAAAACGGGCCAATGCGTGGTGGCTTTTGTCGTTGCTCTCGCCGAGATGATGCTGCGACTAAACCAGGTGATATACGCGCCACTCTACGCGCTTTTCATTGTCGGACCCGCAGCCCTGCTGATCGAAATCTGGTTAGATTCGCGGCACGCCGGCGCTGGTAACGCTCTTAGTCCGAACCGGGGAGCGGTAGAGGCTGTGTGAAAACTCAGCGATCCCCAAAAGAACGGCTCAAGCCTCGCTAATTTGCAGGTCGGGAAGGGTGGCTTGCCCCCGCTCGAGC
>CAZVHN010000628.1:0-1529 GCA_964626895.1 uncultured Chloracidobacterium sp.
TTCGCTGACGCGCGTGGCAACGAGCCGGGCACGCTGCGAGGCTCGCAGTGGAGTCCATCTGTGTTTCTGGGGGACCGTGAGCGTGGTTTGTACGGCGGCGCATCCTTCTTCTTCGACTTCCAGGAACGGCCGGGCCAGGGAAATACTTCGCTCATCAGCTCGACAGTCACCGTAGGCTATAGTTGGGACTGTTGTGCAGTCACCGCTCAGAATTACACCTTCAACGTCGGAGTCAGACAGGAAAACCGCATCGTCTTCAGTTTTCGCCTCAATGGAATCGGTACTTTTGGTACCGAGCAGATCGGGCAACGCTTCCGCTAAATCCTGATTCTTAACTTCCCCCGACCCATCGCAATCTGTTACAGTTGTCCTCGGCTTCCCCACCTGCCTCGCAGGATTTAGAGCTAAGTGATAATCATCGCTTTAACTTCGCAACCCTAAAGAATCCAAGTCGCACCTAGATGCTGGTGCCCCTTTCACTAAGAACCCCCGGAGAAAGTTGTGAAAAGAAACCTTAAGCTTGTGGCATTGCTTGTAATTGCGGTGCTTGTGTGTTCCGGCACTTTGGCACTGACACTGCCCCGCGCGGAACGATCTGAATCCGCCGGCATTCAACCGGCCGCTCCAGATCCAGCGGACAGCGCGGCGACGAATCAGAGCGGCAAAGCCTACAGGCAGGATGTGGCCAAGGTCCTGAAGCGGCACGATTCGGTGGAATTGGACCCCCAACGCGTAGCAGAGCAGGTTCGTCTGACGGGCAAGCTCTCGCTCCCCACGGCCGCAGGCACGTTTGATTTGACTTTAGCTCCTCACGACATGCTGGCGCCAAATTACCGCGCCCAGGTTAATCTCGACGGCGGTGAGGTGCGCGAGATAGAGCGCGGGCCAGTGCGCACTTACAAAGGGACCGTGGCAGGAATGGATGGCGCCCAGGCCCGTTTCACGATAGATGACAACACGCTGGAGGGAATAATAATTACGGCCTCGCGTCTCTATTTTGTGGAACCCGCAAAGCGGTATTCCGGTTTGGCCAGCTCCAAAGACTTCATCGTTTATGAGGCGTCAGACCTGATTCGGACTTCCTTTGGTGAGTGCGGCACGTTGGCAGAGAAGGTAGGCAGCGAAGCCGCCCGTGTACAGTCACAGGTGCCGAATGCCCCAGGTCCCGGCGCGGAAGAGGTATTCTCCCCTCCCCGGACAGTAGATTTGGCGACTGAGGCAGATTTTGAGTACTTCACAGCTTTTAATAGTGATGCGGCTATCGCTAACGCCGAAATCATCAACATCATGAATCAGGTCGAGGGGATCTATGACACGCAATTCGGCCTGCAGTTCACGATTGTTTTTCAGAACGTCTGGGCCACTGCAGGTGATCCGTACACGACCACTAATGCCAGTGATGCGCTCGATGAATTTGCTGATCATTGGAACACGAGTCGCCAATCAGTTGAGCGTGATCTGGCTCATATGTGGACTGGTAAAAACTTCGACGGAAATACGATAGGCATCGCTTTCAGAGTACCCGGCAT
>CAZVHN010000629.1:0-3817 GCA_964626895.1 uncultured Chloracidobacterium sp.
TCCCCTTCCCGTCCGTAACGCGGGGTTGGCCGTCGGTCGGGTGGCACGGGCATCTTGGCCGTGTCTTGCGCTTGCACTGGCGACATGCAACAACTTGGCCGCACAAGGCGAGACAAACGAACATGTAGCGGCTATCATTCAACTTACGGAGAATTACTGCTTGCGCGATATGCCGCAAATCTGCGGACTACAGGTGATACGCAGGAACTAGCTATAAACAAGTTCGGCGGAATTAGGCGCTCGTTGTGCGGCAGATCAGTCCGATCGAATCGGAGACTTGGCCATGTTTCTACCGTTCTTCACGCGACTCTACATCTCATTCCGGTTTGGGCGCGCTGCCGTCGAGGCGTATGACGCGATAGTGGAGTCCTTTCAGCGACAATTGGCAGCCAAGCTTCGAGAGCTGAACGTTCCAGAGAGGAATGTGTTTCGCGTCTTGCCTGGGATCGCGCGACGAGCGCACTCCCAAGCCGAGTTGATGCAGTACCTTCAAAGCTTTCAGGCAGAACTGATCACTTTCCTCGGTCGCTTGAAGACGGAGGCTGCCTATTCTGCTTGGGGCGAGATCGATGACTATGGTGGCAAATCCATCGGTCAACTAGTTGATCTGCGTATCTTTGCCAAGAAGGAATACCGAATTCGCTTCGAGTACCCAACCGAGACAACCCATGAAGTGACTGGTACGCTCGTCTACAGCGATCCTGCGTCCTCGATGTACGATGGGTATCGGTATCCAGAGGGGAGCGTCGGCAACTCTCCCTCTTACACCCACACGGAAGTTGTTGGAGAACGTCGATTCTATTTGGAGAAGGTCAGTTGACATGCTGGTCGGATGAAATCGTCAAGCGGCCGAACCAACCGCTGCACCCGAGCGCGGCGGCATGACGGCATTCTAGGGTTCAACGGCTCTCCGGCCGCCGCGGCAGGTGAGCTTTGACGTTAGGCCAATCAGCACCCAATCAAGTCAAGTTGAGGGAGGAGCAATGGCCTTTTTCGATTGGATTCTCGGAAAGCGGCGTGCCAGGAAAGGACAAATCTGTGTTGTCTCACAGGAACGAATCAGGCTTGATTTTTCCCAAGGTGCGCAAATGGGCGGGTCGCTTGTAGATATCTTTCGAGAAGCGCGTCAGCTTCTGGACAGCCCTCTGTCCAATCCGGAATTCACCGGACGTGCACTAGACCGAGAACGTCAGAGCAAGCAACTCGACGAAGTTCAAGCCAAAGTATTGGATCGCCTTGTGCCGATCTCCGAAGGCGTTGCGGCGCAATTCTTCCACAGTGTCGGAATCGACAACCCGGTCCGGATCCGAAAGGGTAATGTCGAAGGAGTCTTCACCAACATGCGGTCCAGAGCCCGCTTAGGCGACGAGTATGGGGAGCTATACTATCTCTCCATCCGTGCTTCCAAAGACGTCGCGGCCGAATGCCTATATGTACATCAGATCGAATATGGCCTCCTCGTCTGCAAATTGCTCGATGGGGCATTCCTAGCGTACAACACCTTGGGAGAAATGAAGGCCAAACTGCAACTCTGGTAGAACGAGAGAGAAGGGGTCAGGAACCGATGCCGATATCATCTACACTTTTCAGGGCCTAACCAACTGTTGCAGCGGACCCGCTGCGCGGGCCGCTGCACCTGGGCGTTACGCGACTTTAGTCGCTAGCTGAACACCCATGAGGATAATATGAAAAACCAACCGAATCTCTCTCCAGAGCATATCGCCAGAATCTCGATTATGAATGCCTTGCTGATTCGTGCTGCCGCAGTCGGAAGTAAGGTGACCACTCCAGCGCAAGCACGACAAGCTTTGTTGGAAGCCGCAGACATCCTTGCGAAAGAGCCCAGTCAAGCTGCGTTTGTCGAAAAACTCCGAACGGGCGCGTGCGACCTTGGCGATGAACTTGCATTGCGACTGTGTCGCCATATGACTGCCTCATTTACAGAGCAAGTCAACGCAAGTTTGGCAGTCCTAGAAAAGAGAGGCGAGATGAAGCAATTTGCGAAGAAACCCTGGTGGAAAGTTTGGTGATCGCATCGAGTGCCTAACAATTGCGCCGCGGCGAACCACGCGCACTGCTTAACGCCAGGGGTAGATTGCGTCGTTTCTGCCGCTGCCCGTGGTCGCTGAGCTTTGGCGATTGGCGCAGCTAGCCGAGTTGTTCGGTAACGCCGGCGCGATCGTTTGCAGCGCGAACTGCGGTGGTGAGATCGGTCCTGACATCACGGTCGTATCCGCCAAAAATACGGGCGGTTGAGTGTCTACCCGTCAGATTTACGAAGGAGGTGCCAAATGAGCACGCAAACGATCGACACGCCACTCGAGCCGGCCCCAGTCTCCAGGCCATTCCGTGAACGGGCCCCGAAGGCCGAAGAGCAGATGACCCGCGGTGCAAAGCTCATTTGTATCGATGACCGCAACCTTCAACGTCACTACACTCCTGGCGCACCAATTCGCGGTCACATTTATTGCCTTCGCCAGCTTTATACAGATGGTGGACGCCGCGGAGTCCTTCTGGTCGGAATTACAGGTCCGCTTCAGCCCAATGGACTCGAACAGGGCTTCTATCTCTCTCGTTTTCGTTGGATGCATGATTAGTTGCTGAGCGCGTTGATTTAGACGATCGATGTAGGCAGAATCGTGCGGCCGATTGGAATGGGACGTCGGGTACGCCGCGCCCAACGAGCGGATCAACCCCGCCGCAATATGCGGCGGCGATCCGCCAGGTGAATTCAGTTTCGTCTGCGCCGCATATTTCGGTGGGCTATCCTGAACGTAATCCGGCAAAAGTCGCGAGACTTGGAGGCGGCAAATGCCAATCAGAGTCGTTTGTCCGAAATGTGGAACGGCAGGCCGTGCACCCGATAATGCAGTTGGCAAGAAGGCGCAATGTAGAAACAAGAGCTGCGGGTTCATCTTTGAGATTCGGCCCACACATGACGACGAAATGGAGCGCTTGAAGAGGGAGAGAGAGCTCGACCAAATCGAGCAAGTCCGTATGCAGGCTCGGCGCGCCGTCCCGACTCCACGCGCGAGGCAACTGACTGCGGAACAAACCGGACTCGGTTCTGAACGACCTCAGCGCGGTGAGGACCAGAGTTGCACAGCCCAACCCGCAAAACTCGACGCCAAAACGTTCAATACCTTGTTGGGAAGCTTACTTGTCACAGTGTGTGATCCCAAGACCATTTACCAGTGTCTACCCCTCTCAAGCGTCGATCCCGCTGTACGCAAGAAGGCCGCAACGAAATTCGCGAACGCTCTTGCCATTCACATTCAATCGGTTGAGCGCGCAGCCATCGAGTTTCCCAATTACGACAAGCTCCAGCGTTCATCGTCGTCCAAGACCTTGGACCTTCGCTCAAACGCGGAAGTTTTCCTTGAGTGCCTAGCCCAGAACAACCTCGGCGGTACCGATGAGCAACGCGCTTCAACGCTTGCTCGCCATCTTCGCGAGCGATCTCGACTTTCTGACTCACAATTCAACCAATGGCGAAACGCACTTGTCCAAATCGGCGAAGAGACCTTCCGCGAAGGAGGCTTTGGTCGAATGTTGCTCGTCTACAAGCGCGTACTATGGCTGGTGAACAAAGACCGAGAAACGATCAGTTGGCTGAATACTGTATGGGATGGCGTTGGCGAATGGAGGAGCTAGGTCCATCCCGCTCGATACGCGTGGGGTGCCTCGTCAACTCAAATATTCGTTGGACGCGTCAAAAACGACCGATTTTGGCGCGGACGCGCGGGCTTGATTCCGCATCGGGCAGAATAACGGGCATAACTATTTACGACAGATGCGGTAAAAAAATCCTCGGTGC
>CAZVHN010000630.1:0-10999 GCA_964626895.1 uncultured Chloracidobacterium sp.
TCATCAACCCTGGCGAGTTGGCCCAGACCATTGGTCATGCTGCGACGGACCTTTAGGATCTGGTCGCTTACAGTGGTGAAGTTAGCGTCGTAGCTCATCGTCACCGTTCCCGTACTGGTGCTATTCGCTCCCCAGGGCGCAGGCAGACCGCTGCCGCCGAAGGTTTGAGCTTCGACTACACGTCCACTCAGATCGCTCTTACTCCGACTCCAGCCCATCGTGTTCTCGCTGCCGGCGTTATAGGAGTAGTCGGCACGATACGGATTGGAAGTTACCTGATAAGTGTGACTGCCGGAGATCAAATAGGAGTTATAGTCGAAAGTTGTGTATGAAGACATGAAAGAGGTGGCGTATTCTTGATGAGTTTTCTGACGACCATCACCTTATTGCTAAGGAGGAATACGCCGTGAAGGAAGATAACGCAGGTGAGAACAGGAAGCCAGCAGTGGTTGAGTATCGGAATCCGGGAGTGCCGCTGCCGGTGGCGGACGCGCTGACGGAGGTGTTGCGCAGCGGCGCCAGGGAGTTGTTACAACAAGCAGTGGAAGCCGAGGTGGCAGAGTTCATCACGCGGCATCGGGAGCTGAAGGACGAACGGGAGCGACAACGGGTGGTGCGCAACGGATATCAGCCCGAGCGAAGCATTCAAACCGGAATTGGGGACGTGCCGGTGAAAGCGCCGCGGGTGCGTGATCGGCAGGAGACGATCAAGTTCAGCTCGAGCATTCTGCCGCGTTATCTGCGGCGCACGCGCAGCCTGGAAGAGCTGTTACCGTGGTTGTACTTGAAAGGACTCTCGACCGGGGACTTTTCCGCGGCGCTGACGGCGTTGTTGGGCCAGGATGCGCCGGGACTTTCGGCGGCGACGATCAGCCGGTTGAAAGAAGTGTGGAAAGAAGAATACGCCCAGTGGTCCAGGCGGAACCTGGCGGGCAAGAACTTTGTCTACGTCTGGGTCGATGGGGTGCATTTCGGGGTGCGGCTGGAAGACGCGAGTCAGTGCATTTTAGTAGTCATTGGGGCCACTGCGGACGGTAAGAAGCAGTTGCTGGCGATGAGCGATGGTTATCGCGAGTCGGAACAATCGTGGAAAGAGTTGTTGCTGGATCTGAAACAACGCGGGCTGACGATTGATCCGAAGCTAGCCATTGGTGATGGCGCCCTCGGTTTCTGGAAGGCGCTGCCGCAGGTGTTTGGGACGACGCAGGCGCAACGTTGCTGGGTGCATAAGACCGCGAACGTGCTCAACAAACTACCCGTTGGTCAACAAGCCAAAGCGAAGGACGCCTTGCACGAGATCTGGATGGCCGAGAGTCGCGTGGACGCGGAGCAAGCGTTTGCTTACTTCCTGGCCACCTATGAAGCGAAGTATCCAAAAGCCACGGAGTGCCTGGCGAAAGACCGCGACACCTTGTTGACGTTTTATGATTTTCCGGCAGAGCACTGGCTGCACATCCGCACCACGAACCCGATTGAATCAACTTTCGCGACGGTGCGATTGAGAACCACCAAGACGCGTGGTTGTGTTTCGCGCGCCGGCATACTGGCGATGGTCTTCAAGTTGACGAAGACGGCGGAACAAAACTGGCGGACATTAAAAGGGCACGCACTGTTGGCCCAGGTGATCGAAGGCGTGCGCTTCAAAGACGGACTACAAGAGGGAACTCAAAGAATCGCCGCCTGATGCTCCCATACACAACATTTGACAAAAACTCCCCGCCTGAGAGGGAAGACTGATCTGCGAAACCGATCTCCAGACGGGCGGATAACTGAAGTTCGGGCCCGCTTCACTGTAATAAGACTTGCGTACCTGCACATTGGTCCAGGCCACGGTCGACGTCAGCAGTTCATTTGCCACGCCGCGCACGTGGATTGAGTCCTGGTTAGTTGTTGACTCATATTCAATGATGATTGAGCGCCCCACTTGATCGTTAACATAGGTAGCGGAATGGCCGTTATAGGTGCCGTTGACGATCTCAATGTAATTGTTGTTTCGGTCATAGATCCGCTGCGATGACGCTCCGCCGGTAACCCTGCCGCCCTCCGGCAGGAAAAGCGTCCAGGGATTATTCCAGGCGTTGGAATCGGCATCATGCTCGACATCAAGCCGCAGGAAGGTCCCATCCGTGGTGTAATAAGAAAGCGTGGTCTCGACGGGTGTGCCTCCCGGGCAGGCGGGACTTCCATCCTGAAAAACGTTCTGATAACCGTCCCCATCCGTGTGACCAGCCAGCCGCAGCTCGTGCTTGCCCCCATCAGGCGTAAGCAGGGACAGTTTTGTTGTATGGCTATAGACCGTACATGGACCGATCTCCACTCCATATTCATCTACGCCAGCGTAGCGTCCCTCGCCGTACAATTCGTATTTAAAACCGTAACGCCACCCTCCAGCTTGGCTTTGCTTCAGACGCGTTACGTCGTAGTAACTCTTATTGACATAAGTGTTGGTGGGAAAAGTGTCATAGAGTTTGCTGTTATAGAGCAGACTCAATGAAGCCGAGAGACCGCCTCTTCCCGCCGGGAGACCCGCGAGCGGGACTTTGAGCATCATGTTCCCGCTGGTTGTGCTGATCGTCTCAATGTCCGAGAGTGCATAAGAACCCGCTGGCCGAAAACCCCGCTCCGGCGACTTCTCCTGCGCTGTAACCGTGGCGCTGAGGCAAATCAAGAGGGCGACGGAGGAGGCTAGTCTTGGTATTGGATTTCGGCCCATCCTTTGTGTGAGAAGCGACATGTTTGGTTCTCCGGTCAACGGTAGTTGAAGGACCCGGCTCCGCTGAGCTATCGGCTCACAGCCAGTGTGAAGAGGCCGTCTTCAGCTCTAGGACCCACTGTGATTGAAGCGAGGTTGAGCGTTAGCGTCAGCACTGGCGAGTCGTTCTCCAGCCGCACGATCCGGCTGGGAAACCGCTGTCCGTTTAATTGCTGCCAGTTCTCCAGGCGAACTTCTACCCGAGTCTCAGGTCCATCATTTGTCACTCGATACTTCACTGCTTCCAGGAGCTGCGTGTCGGAGTTGAAGAAGTATTGCCGCGTCTGTTCACGCGCTTCCCGGCGGCTGGTGATCCGCTCGGTGACTTCAAAAACGTCATAGACGGGGCCGGAGTACTCGGCTCGGGAATCCTCAATCAGGCGAAACCGGGTGCCCAGAGAACGCGTGGCTGCTCCCTGCATCTGACTGACAAAGCAATGCTCGGCAGAGTCGTACAGGAGCGTTTCCAACAAGTCTTCGTCGCGGCTTTCGATGTTGCCACCAGTTCGAACGACCCTCGAACCGTCGAAGATCGTGATCTGCTGTTGGCCTCCCCTAATCACCTCCAGACGCAGGCGCCCCGGTGTTTCCCAGATCAGTCCAAACGCAGTCGCTTCTTCTCCAGGCCGGCGCAGCGTGCCCGTTATCGTGACACGCTCCTTGCCCCGCTTTTCCAGACGGTCGCCGAGAGTCTGGAAGGGACCACGAAGTTGGCTCGAAAGAGACTCTCGTCGCACGCGGTCATCCGATGGGAGCTCCGCTTGATTTACACGAAGCGGGGACACTGCTCTTAAAGTGGCGGGCTGAGAAGTTTTGTTCCTCGTCGGGGCAGGCTTCTCCCGAGACGAGACCAGAGCTATCGCTGTAGATGTCAGCGCACATGAGAGCACCAGCAGGATCATGAATTTCTTTTTGTTCATACTGAATGTCCTAAGCCGCGGAATTGCTACCTGCCGCAGAAGATAAGCCAAAACGGTCGGCCAAAGCTGCGCCGCTTATTCAAACTGGTTATGAGAATTCGTTGACGCTAGGCTTACGCGAGGGTTGTGAGTCGCACGCAAACGAGATAACTGAGAGTTACGCGGCGAAATCTACTCGACAATAGAACCGATTGTCAACAGCAGTCTGTTGCTAACAAGCGATTTTTCCTTTGTGTTCGAGATGTGGTTGTATTGCGGCTGGGGTCCTCAGCTTGCGGATCACTCAGCTCAGTTCATTCGCATTCTTCGCATCACCCGTACTCCCGAGCGCCAGTCTTCATTTGCAACTTTCAGTAACGTCTGGCGTGTATCCTTGGCGCATTGTTACGAACGGCGCCTAGGGAGGTGAGTGCGACGAAGGCGTGTTAGGCCCTAGCGCGTGCTGTGACTAGATTTAGACTTCATTGACCCATCGGCCATATAATGTGCAGTCGGAAGGGAGAAGGATGTATGAGCACGAAAGTCACTGCCACAATTGAAGATTTATTTAAGGAAGCCGGAAAAGCTGAACTCATAAATGGAGAGATAGTGCGAATGCCGCCCACTGGAAACGAGCCGGGGTACGCCGGTGATGAGATTTTTGCGTCTCTGCGAGATTATAGCCGTCGTACAGGCAAGGGTTTGGCTGTCGGGGATAACAAAGGATTTCGTGTTAATTTATCGCATCGTGAGTCATTCTCTCCAGATGCTGCATATTATACGGGGCCGTTAACGGGAATGAAGTTCTTTGAGGGAGCGCCTGTGTTTGCAGTGGAAGTAAGAAGCGAAGGTGATTATGGCCCAAAAGCCGAGCCGCAAATAGCGCAGAAGCGGGCGGATTATTTTGCGGCTGGAACCAAGGTGGCATGGGATGTGGATTTGTTAAGTGAAGATGTGGTGAAAGTGTATCGTGCAGATGATCCGACTAATCCTACGATCTACCGGCGTGGCGGGATGGCAGAGGCTGAACCTGCTGTTCCGGGTTGGAAAATGTCCGTGGATGATCTCTTCCTGCAAAGGCAAGCCTAAGTCATTGGAGCGGACACGCGGTTAGCTTGCCCCTCATGCCAGACTTGGGTGTCTCAGCGGTTCGTGCGCGCCGCTCAATTCCGGCGTGATTACTCTCGCCTCAGTCTGAGGCCCGGATTGCAAATCTATGGCGGAGTTTATTTGTCGTTTAGGAACGCCCGCGGGCGAAGTGGTGACTCGCACGGTCGACGCGCCGGGTGTGAACGAAGCGCGCGCGCGGCTGGAGCGGGAAGGCTTCCGCGTTTTCAACGTCACGCCACCAAAGACCTCAGGCGTAACTACCTTGACGCGCCTCGGCGGTCGTGGAGCGCACGCGCGAGTCAAGGCAAACGACTTTCTGCTTTTTAACCAGCAACTGGCGGCGCTTGTTCGTGCCGGCATCCCGATTCTGCAAGCCATCTCTATGCTGCGGAAACGGGCTGCGTCAGCACGGCTGAGGGCGGTGCTGGGAGACGTTGAAGAAAAGATTCGCGGTGGGGCGGCATTGTCGCAAGCTTTTGCCGCCCAGGGAAATCTCTTTCCCCGGATCTACACCGCATCGATTCTGGCCGGCGAGCGTTCCGGCGCGCTGGATGATGTTCTCAGTCGCTATGTTACGTACATGAGACGCAACGTTGGCCTGCGCCGCAAGATTCGGGGAGCGTTAGCGTACCCGATGTTCCTGCTTTTCGCTTCGGCCTGCATGGTGACCTTCCTAACCGTCTATGTCGTACCCAGAATGTCAGAGCTGTTTTCGGGATTTGGCAGCGAGCTACCTACAGTTACACAAATAGTGGTGGGACTTTCGAGCTGGCTTTCGGGGAACGTGATTTGGTTTGGGCCGCTTGTTATTGGGGGAGCGGTAGCATTGTTCGTTTGGTCGCGCACGACTTCCGGGCGGCTGACTCTTGATGCCGCCATCCTCAAGATTCCGCTAGTGGGAAGTCTCGCCGTACAGTTGTCGGTGGCCCAGGCCACACGCTCGCTAGCCACCCTGCTGGCGGGCGGCATCACCCTCGTGGAGTCGTGGGAAATTGCCGCGGAGTCGATTACAAATCGGGAGTTGCGGCGCCGCAGTTCCGCTATTCTGCCAATGATTCGCGAAGGTCGCTCATTCACCGAGAGTCTCGAGGTAGCCGGCTGGTTGCCGATGCTGGCTATTGACATGATCGGAATTGGCGAGCGTTCGGGTAGTTTGAGGGAGATGCTCGATGAAGTGGCGGTCTTCTATGACGCCGAATCGGAGGTGCGTCTCGAACAGTTGACGACCACGCTCGAGCCTGCGATCCTTGTGGTAATGGGTGGGGTCGTCGTCACGATCTTACTGGCAATCTACCTGCCGATCATCCAGTCTATTTCGGGCGGAGCGGGAGTCACGGGTCCTCGCTGATGATTTAAGGCGAGCCGGCAAAACGCTACTCAGAGAATCCACCATGAAGCAATACACAGAAGCGGATGCAGCCAGGCTGGCCTCGCAAAGTGCCGTAGTTTCTCAGGCCCCAGGCGAGGAAAAGACTTCGGCCCCCGAGTCGGACCACCAGCCTCCTGAGGTGCGTGCGGCGAAGGAACTCGCACGTCGTTACCGGCTGCCGTTCATTGAATTGCTGCCTACCGATCAGGACTCGCCAGTTGATTACGTCCTCTTCAACGAGATTCCGGTTGACCTGATGGTGCGTCACCAATTTCTCCCGCTGAAACGTGACGGAAGAGGTCTGCACCTGGCCATGGCGGATCCGACGGACCTGGAACGTCTGGATGAACTCGCGAACGCGCTTCATGCGCGCATCGTTCCGCATGTGGCAACTGCCGGCACGATCGAAGTGATCTTGCGCCGAGGCGACGCCACGCAGCGGGTGTTGCAGGAAGCGGCGTCAGGATTCCGCATCTCACTGGTTAGAGAGACGGAGCACGGCGAAGAAGTACTGGACCTGGACCGTCTGGCGACTGATTCTGAGATGTCGCCAATCATCAAGCTTGTGGACACGATCATCTATAACGCCATGGAGTCGCGGGCCTCCGACATTCACATTGAGACGCGCGATACCGAGGTCCAAGTCAAATATCGCATTGATGGTGCTCTCTACGCGAAAGTCGATCCGATTGACCTCGCCTATCACCAGACGTTGATCTCGCGCATCAAGGTGATGTCGGAGTTGGACATTGCGGAGCGGCGCGTGCCGCAAGACGGACGTTTCAGAGTTCGCTACAAAGGCCGCAACGTCGACTTTCGTGTTTCCATTATGCCCACCATTCACGGTGAAGATGCGGTCATTCGTATTCTCGACAAGGAACAGATCAACGAGGCCTTTAAGAACCTCAATTTGGATGTGGTCGGTTTTGCCGAAGATGATCTGAAAAAGTTTCGCCACTACATCGCCGAACCCTACGGCATGGTGCTGGTCACGGGGCCTACCGGTTCGGGAAAAACCACAACACTCTATGCCGCGCTGAACGAGATCCGAAACGAAGAAGACAAGATCGTTACGATTGAGGACCCCGTTGAGTATCAGTTGCACGGAATCACTCAGATTCCGGTCAATGAAAAGAAGGGCCTGACGTTCGATCGCGGATTGCGTTCAATTTTGCGGCACGACCCTGACAAGATTATGGTCGGCGAGATACGTGACACTGAGACTGCGCATATCGCTATTCAATCAGCGCTCACCGGTCACCTTGTGTTTACTACCGTGCACGCAAACAACGTCATCGATGTGATCGGTCGCTTTCTCAACATGGGAGTTGAACCTTACAACTTCGTATCCTCGCTCAACTGCGTGTTGGCGCAACGGCTGATTCGGATGCTGTGTCCCTATTGTAAGCGCGGTCATCATGCTACTGATGTGGAACTGGAAGAGTCTGGCCTGCGATCAGAGGAGCATCGTGAAACCGTTTTTTATTTGAACGTGGGCTGCGATGCCTGCAACCACACGGGTTACCGCGGGCGAACCGCAATACATGAGTTGCTCGACCTTTCCGACAATATTCGTGAAATGATCGTGGAGCGGAGACCGGGCTCGGAAGTCCGCAGGGCGGCGGTGGCCGAGGGGCTCACCAGCCTGCGCGAATCGGCCTTGAAGAAGGTTTTCGCGGGCGTTTCAACGCTCCACGAAATCAATCGTGTGACCTTCGTAGAAGAAGTCAGTGCGGCCAAATAGCCGATTTTGTTTAGCCTAAGGGCCCAGAAACGCCTGACAGAGTATGAGTCTTAAAACCGCCCGGGTTTTAGGAACTGAATTTTCCGGCTTGCGTTTAACCAAAACGGGTCAGGAACTGTTGCATCTTGACCGCTGGAGCGGCATTATTAGGGCGCTTCAGGAGTTCCACCTCCCCTAAATAAAGAGAGAGACTGCCATGAGACTCAAGACCCAGCCCAAAATATTAGTTTCGTTCCTGCTCACCTTCTGTTTACTGCTATTGCCGGTTACGGCTATGGCCAAGAAAGGCGAGAAGAACTTCAAACGCGGAATGCAGTACGAGTCTGCCCAGCAGTGGGAGAAGGCAGCCCAGGAGTTCATGTTGGCGGTTGCTGCCAACCCTGCTGATGCGGAGTATCAGCTCCATTTTCGCCGCGCGAGCTTTAACGCCTCCCAATCGTTCATGCAACAGGGACGAGCGTTAGCGGAGCAGCGCGACTATGTCGGAGCCTACAATGCCTTTCGGCAGGCATATGGCTACGATGCTGTGAACGAGCTCGCCGTTTCTGAAATGGAACGGATGCTTCGACTTCAGAGCGTGAAGGACGGTACTAACGGTTCTGGCAACGGTCACGGATCCAAAAATGGTGAGTTGCCGGACAGTGGCACCCTCACTACCAGCGGGGCCCAGGCAGAGGAGCCGGTGGTGCCCTCCTCACGCGTAGAACAGCTTCGTGTCATCAGCTACAACGGTGATCTTAAGGCCTTTGTTCGTAGTCTTGCCGAGCAGCTCCAACTCAATGTCGTTTTTGATCGACAGTCATTCGCTCAGCCGCGCACCATCGATATTAATCTGCGCGACGTTACGACAGCACAGGCTCTCGACTACATCTTTTTGCAGGAAGGTTTGTTCTTCCAGAAACTTAGCCGGCGCACGATTCTGGTTGCCGATCAGACTCGGCGGCCACAGTACCAGCAGTTGGTCCTCCGCACTTTCTTCCTCTCAAACATGAAACCGAGCGATGCGCGTACGCTCATCCAGCAGGCAATCCCGCCATCAGTAGGACGTCCGCAGACTATCGTGGTCCCTGATGACGCCACCAACAGTCTCACGGTCCGCGACACAGCGGAGAACGTCAGGTTGATCGGCGATCTGCTCCAGAGTATCGACAAGGACCGCGCCGAAGTCGTGATGGATGTGAGTATCTTTGAGGTTTCGAAAAGTGATTTGCTCCAGCTAGGTAATCAAATTGGAAGCGGAACTTTATTTAATCTGGGTGGCTCGCCGGGTCTGGCTCTTCCCGTCGGTCCTGCGGCTCTCAGCGGCGCGCAGACCGGCGTGAACATCGCCAGTATTATAGGCGGCGCTCCCACTGCCGCTGCGGCAGCATTGGTTCTTCCACCGTCAGTGCTGACGGCGTTCCAAAGCAAGGACAACACGAAGTTGATAGCGTCGACTCAGGTGCATGCCTTCAATGGCGAGGAGTCAACCGCCCGCATCGGCCAGCGGGTTCCCGTGCAGACGGCGCAGGCCTTTCCGTTCGGCGTCCAAACTGGTACGCCGAACCCTAGCCAGCCGTTCGGTAGCGGTGGCTTCCCGGTAATCAACTACGAGCCGACCGGACTGACTCTCAAATTCACCCCTCAGGTCTTCACGAACCTGGACGTTCAGGTGAAGATGTCGATTGAATCCAAAGACGTTCTTGGCGCCAGCACGCTGACGCCAACCTTTACTGAGCGGATGATTACGGGCACCGCCCGCGTTCAGAACAATCGCACAATGATGTTGGCGAGTGTTGCGACCGACGTGCAGACAAATGGGCGTCGCGGGCTTCCGTTGATTGGCCTGATCCCGGTTCTTGGTCGGCTATTCACGTCTCCAACTCGCGACAATCGGCGGATAGATATTGTCATTGCCGTTACGCCGCGAGTGTTGCGGGCTCCAGCCGTGACACCGCGTGACGAAGAAATGCGTCCTAGTGGAACTTTGCAGTCACCCACGACCGGCTCTCTCGAAGCAATGATTATCGAGTCAGACCGTGAAGACCAGATTGCCGCCGCCCGCCGGCTGCCAAGAAACTCGGTGGTCCATCTCCCTGATGTTGAGCCTGCGCCCTTTGGCCGAGCGGCAACCTCGGCCGAACTCGCGCGGAATTCACAGCCGGCGCCCGCAGTTGCAGCGCCCGCGAATGCGCAGACGGTCTCTCCGGAGACAAAGGCCCAAAACACTGCTGCTGCGCCAACAACCGTGGCGCAATCAGCGAGCGCAAAGCCACAAGCTGCTGAAGAATTGCCGGCATTCGTGCCTGCACCAAAGTCGCTGGTAAGCAATCGATCGGCGGCGGAACTTGCAGTTGTAAATTCAGGGGCCGGGGGAACGCAAAACGCGGCTCTCACCAGCTTGCCGACGCCGATTGATGCCACCGTCAGTACAACTCGAAACGGTCCACGGATCGCCCAACTGAGCTTGATGCCGGCCAACGAAGTGATGAAGGTCGGTGACAAGAGACGGTTCGCGATCGAGTTCAAATCGGATGTCGCGCTAAGTCTCGCGGTGTTAGCGCTGAGATTTGATCCTAAGGTAGTAAAGGTGACTGCAGTTTCTTCCGGCACTCTTTTCCCGAATGGGAAAGCGCCGATCCTGACACAGTCGGTAGATCCCACGGGGATGTGCTTGATCTCCATTTCCGCGAACAGTGCTGCTTTGATGCAGGGTTCAGGGTCCCTGGTCTTTCTTCAAGTGGAAGCGATTGGGCCGGGAGTCGCAGGAATAACCTTCGATAAGGGGAACATGCATCTTGTGGCGGCGGATGCACGCGACATCGTGCTCGAGTTGGCACAAGGGCCCACGATAGTAAAGCAGTAGATGGAGCGTTACAGAAAACAACGAGACGCGGACACGCGGCGACGCGGCGACACGGTGAAGGCAGTTGGGGTTACTGGTCGCCGCGTCACTGTGTCACCAGTGCGCTCTTTTGAATTGAGAGCGATGCCTAAACCATCAGGCTTTACCCTGATTGAGCTGGTCATGACGATCACCATCATGACGATACTCACACGCGGCGTGATGCCGCTGGTCAAGGTTTCCGTCAAACGCCAGAGGGAGCAGCAACTGCGCGATGCTCTGCGCCAGATGCGCATCGCTG
>CAZVHN010000631.1:0-6075 GCA_964626895.1 uncultured Chloracidobacterium sp.
GGATTGGCGAGCCCTAAAACCCCAAAAGAATCCAAAGCGCCGTCGCCGCTTCGCTCTGCCGGCGCACTCCACATTTCGCTCTCTTCGAACGCTGAAAGGGTTTTTCAGCAGCCTGCTAGCTCGTCTGCAATGTAGACCTGGAAAATAAAAAGACTAGGGAAGAGTTGCTCCAAAGAGGGACTACCGGCTCCGTTGTCTCAGAAACGGAACATATTTTGCTGTACGGAATCGATTCTTTTCAATTGGATTGACCGGTTCTAACAGCAACTGAAACTGAAGAATCGAAGATCGTGCCCGTTATTGCCGCCTTGACCCGAACGCGGATCCGTCGCTTGTAACAGAGAAACCACTTAATCAGCTACTTAAAGGAACTCGGCGGGACCCTTCGCCGTTCAAGGTGTGGGGCACTGGCGAGACGTCAGGGGAGACCGCGCGCATCTGTTGTCTCGGAACGCAACCCGACACGCGGTCGAATGCATCTGTTAATAGCTACTGTTTTGGTGGAAAATTTCACCGTTTGGTCGTCTCTTTGAAGTAGCTATTGTTTGACACTCCGGAAAACCGTGTGATAACCTCCGCTCGGATTTCGGCTCCGCTTTCGCAGAGCTTCCGTGGTCTCAAACCGCTCAAGGAGCCTTTAGTAACTCGCAAAAATTGCGAATCGGGCTAGTTCGACTACCCAGATAGTCGCTCGGAATTCGCACTATTCCTGGTGAAGGAGAAGGACGATTTGACCTTAACGAGCTTCCCTCATTTGATTGCGCGCGTGGCGTTGGTTACCGCGCTTATCGCCCCCGCGACCAGCATTTTTGGACAGATACCGGCCGGTTCATCCGCTCGTACTATTCAAACCGAGGTGGAGAAGTCAGATCCACGTGTCTCCCAGATCATCTCAAAGGCGGAGGACCATTTCCGCAAAGGCCGGCTGAATCTTGAAGACAATAAGCGCGAGCAAGCTCGGGATGAATTCGACAGGGCAGTTGACGCTATTCTTGAATCAGGTCTTGACGTTCGCGCCAGTCAGCGACTCCAGACTTTTTATCTGGAATTGGTAGAGCGAATATACCGGGAAGAGGTCCCGCTTGGTCACGGAGCTACCCGGGCGAATGTCTCGGAGCTTGTGGCGCAGAACGTTCAATCTCCGCTTCAAAGAACCCCTCCGCAGGTTGGATTTCTCGAGCAGAGGTTTGAGCCGTCCCCGCTCGATGAACTCAGCAAACTTGTACTAACGCCTGACGAGCAGAACGTTTCCGATGCAGACGTGGTGGCACTCGAGCAAGCGAAGCAGAACGTCAACTTCGCGTTCACCATAAATCCCTTAATTCAGCAATACATCAATTTTTATCAGGGTCGGGGCCGTTCAACGATGGAGTCGGGACTACGGCGCTCAGGCCAGTACATGAAGCTCGCACGTCAGATCTTTGCCAAGGAAGGCGTGCCTGTCGATATCACCTGGTTGGGTCAGGTCGAAAGCGCCTGGAAGCCAAAGGCGATGTCATGGGCCGCAGCTTCCGGATTGTGGCAGTTCATTCCGGGCACGGGGCGCGAGTACGGTCTGCGGCAAACAGCCTGGATCGATGAACGTAATAGCTTCGAGCAGGCGACCATAGCTTCAGCCCGATATTTAAAGACACTTGCCGCGCACTACAAAGGTGATTGGGAATTGGCGATGGCCGCCTACAACACCGGCGCAGGAAACGTCGACCGCGCGATTGGTCGCGCGGGTAGCAAGAGTTACTGGGCCATCTATCCTTACATTGCCCAGGAAACTCGTAATTACGTTCCTAACATACTGGCCACGATCCTAATCGCGAAGAATCCTGAGAAATACGGCTTCAAGGGTATACGGCCTGAACCCCCGTTGTCTTATGACAGGGTGCAAGTGTCGACAGCCACTAGCTTGCAGTTAGTAGCCGAGGCGACCGACACAAGCATTGATTATATCCGGGGGATCAACCCGGAATTGAAGCGGGACGTCACACCCCGAGGCGAGGCTTATAACGTTCGTGTTCCGGCAGGAAAATCCAAACAGTTCCTCGCCATTCTCCAGCGAATCCCTGGAGACCGACGCGAATCTGCTCGGGTGATTTCAGTTGCGCCTGGAGAGGACTTACAGAACGTTGCCAACCGCACCGGCGTCAGCGTTACTCAACTACAAGCGATGAACAGCGGCGTGGATCTTAAATCGACCACGAAGTTGGTGGTGCCCAGCAGTTCGGTTCGCTTGACGAGTTGGCGGCGTGCAAAGCCGAGCACAACTGATCCGGCTGCTGCGGGATTGACGAGGATTCGAGCTCGCAAAGGCGACACCATCGCGCGGATCGCGGCGGCACGTAATCTGGATGCCAATGAAATAGCGCGGCTGAATGGCATGACACCGGGATTGGAGTTGCGCGCCGGCCAGGAGATTAAGTTGCCGGCGACGGGTGCTGCCCCCTCACGACGTCGATAGATTTCGTTGTAAGCGCGTCCCCGTTTAGGTTCGACGTGCTGTAACTATTAAGTGAGCGCGCTTTCGATCGAACTCGGAAAGCGCGCTCGATTCTTTTCACCGAGAATCTCTAAAGTACCTATGTTCTCCCATCTCAACCTCACACGGGAGCCCTCACATGCTCTTTCGCACACTCTCAGCAGCCGTTTACGGTATTGATGCAGATCTCGTAGACATCGAAGTCGATCTGACTCCCGCGCGAGGTGAGTCGGACAATCTGACGGTTACTATCGTTGGATTGCCCGATGCCGCGGTACGCGAATCGCGCGAACGGATTCGCGCCGCGATCTGCAACTGCGCGTTCTTCTTTCCCTTTCAAAAAATCACAATTAATCTGGCGCCCGCCGATGTACGGAAGGAGGGCGCGAGTTTCGATCTGCCTATTGCCCTTGGCATCCTGGGGGCCAACGGTGATCTGGCGGAAGAAAATAGCCTGATTCATTTGCTGTGCGTCGGCGAGCTTTCGCTCGATGGTCGAGTACGTCCGATCAAAGGCGCTCTTCCGATTGCCATCCTGGCACGGGAGGCTGCAATCGAACACGTGATCCTTCCCGATGAGAATGCGAAAGAGGCTGCCGTTGTCTCGGGCGTAAATGTTTACCCTGTCGCCGATTTGAGAAGCGCGGTGGAGCTGGTGGCAGCTCTGCGGTCCGCGGATCCTCCTCAGCCACTGAGAATCGATCCAGCAGCGATTCTGATACAGCCCGATCACTACAGTGTGGACTTTCGTGAGGTGCGAGGTCAGCTTTCTGCAAAGCGCGCGTTGGAGGTTTCCAGTGCCGGCTCACACAATATCCTTCTCATCGGCCCTCCAGGCTCCGGCAAGACAATGCTGGCAAAGCGCCTACCAACCATTCTCCCGCCGTTGGAGTTTGAAGCAGCGTTGGAGCTAACGAAGATTCATTCGGTAGCGGGGATGACGGGCCGCGCCGGGCTGGTGGCAGAACGCCCTTTTCGTTCCCCTCATCACACAATCAGCGACGCCGGATTGATTGGTGGGGGCGCCATTCCGCGTCCAGGCGAAGTATCTCTGGCGCATCAGGGTGTGTTGTTTCTGGACGAGCTGCCGGAGTTTGATCGCAGTGTCTTGGAAGTCCTGCGTCAGCCTCTCGAGGATCAGAAAGTAACCATTAGCCGGGCCTCGATGTCCCTTACTTTTCCCGCTTCATTCATGTTGGCGGCGGCTATGAATCCCTGTCCTTGTGGCTTCTGGAACGACCCGACGCGAGAATGTCGTTGCACCCCGCTGCAAATTCAACGCTATGTCGGCCGCATCTCCGGGCCGTTGCTTGATCGAATTGACATTCACGTGGACGTGCCGGCGGTGAAGTTTCGGGAGTTGGTGGGCGACCCGGCGCCTGGAGCAGAAAGCTCCTCGGAAATCCGCGAGCGGGTTATTCATGCGAGAGACCGCCAGCGCAAACGTCTGGTGGGCGATAAAATATTCTCCAACGCCGCCATGACCCCGCGGATGATCCGGCGCTATTGCCGCATTGATTCAGAGAGTGAGCAGATGTTGGAGCGAGCGATGACGCGGCTGGGCCTTTCAGCCCGGGCCTACGACCGTATTTTGAAAGTCAGCCGCACCATTGCAGATCTCGAAGGTTGCGACGAGATCCGCTCCGCGCATGTCGCCGAAGCCGTTGGCTATCGTTCGCTGGATCGCACTTATTGGACGTGAAGATCAAGAGTTCTGCCGTTTTCAGTCTGTCTTTGTCGAAGCAGTGGGCTAAGGGCAGAGGTGCCCCACTGTCAACGCCTACACACGCCCATGAACAAAACCACCTTGAGGACTCTGTAATGACTCTGGGGACTTTTTTGTAAGACTACTCCTCCGAAATTAGTAACGTGACAGCGCTCGAGTTTTGTAAGGAAGCAACAACTTTGCTATACATGCAATGCTATACATGCAATTGACTTTTGTCGGGAACCGGAATATCGTCCGCCCCGCCGGACAACTTGGGCTGAGTTCTTCACGAGCTTGCTAATCCTTGCACACTCGCTAAATTTAGCCTCCAACTGCTTCTTTTGAAATCGAACACCTCAGGTGTCAATGGCGCTCCATCCCGGAGGCGTTAACAGCACCGTCTGGTCGACACTACCCACCTATTCCGCTACAGAGGAGGACGAAAAATGGCAACGAAACGTAGCACTACTTCGGACTACCAATCCGCCGACGAACCGACCGAGTTTAAGGGTTCCCCTAACATGGGCGTGGCTGTTATCTCCGGAACGACATTCACAAACAAATCCGTCACCTACTATGAAACCGACGGTATGGCCATCGTTGAGGGCGACATCGCTCTTGGCACGGTCGAGGCCGTAAAGAAAGCGACTGAACAAGCTCGAGAGGCCGTGGCCGCCGACCCAGAAATCGCCTTCAGTGTCGGGATCACAGGGAGCCGGTTCCGTTGGCCAAACTGCCGGATTCCCTACGAAATCGATCCGAATTTACCGAACCAGCAAAGGGTCACGGATGCAATCGCGCATTGGGAGGCCAGAACGCCTTTTCGATTTCCGCTTAGGACGGCGGCGAACGCCGCTCAGTTCCCAAATTACGTGCGGTTCACAGATGCCGGCGGCTGTTGGTCGTTGCTAGGACTGCAAGGCACTGGCCAACAGCTCATCAGCCTAGGAACAGGGTGCATGACGGGAAACGCAATTCACGAAATTGGCCACACGGTCGGGCTGTGGCATGAGCAAAGCCGTGAGGACCGCGATCTCTTTGTTACCATCAACTGGCAAAACATTCAGTCAGGGATGTCCGCCCAGTTTAACCAACACATCACGGACGGAGACGACCTTGGGGGTTATGACTACGGGTCGATCATGCATTACCCGCGCACTGCATTCTCAGCCAATGGACAAGAGACCATTACTCCCACTAATCCCACCGCACAGATCGGGCAACGAAACGGCCTCTCGGCTGGCGACATAGCTGGAGTCCGGGCGATGTATCCTTCATGCTACGGAGTAGTAAAGTCGCCATTTAGTGAGCCCGTCATATTCAAGAAAGTCGTGGACGATCCGCGACCGTTCAAGAAGATAATCGACGACAACCGCTTCAAAAAGTTGCGAGACGATCCTTTCCCAAAATGGCTGCGCGATCCTATCTTCCGACCACCAATCGTGACCCAGCCAGGTACGCTACAGCCGTTTAGCATGGCCACAACCCATCATGTGTCGTTCGCCCAGGAGGGAGCCGGCGCCGAGGCGATGGCTGATCCAAATGTCGCAGCATACGTCTCGGGGCTCGAGCAACAGTTGCTCGATGCTGAGGCCGCCATTGCTGAGGCGCGAGCGCGGGCGGCGCGGGCGAATGCGGATGCCGCGAAATTGCAAGACGAAAGCACCGCATTGGCAGCCGCTTACGAGCAGTTCATCAAGCAGCTCGGCGGCGGAACCTGAGTTTCCCGTGATCCTCGTTGTATCCCATCAGGCCGACGATCACGCTGCGGGGGTGCTCACTGCGCTAGAGCGTAGCGGGCACCCGGCGGTGCTGCTGGACACCGCACGCTTTCCCATCAACGCTTCGCTAACCGAACGCTTCAGCAACGGCAGCCTTTCCTCTGAGTTCTCGATCG
>CAZVHN010000632.1:0-6698 GCA_964626895.1 uncultured Chloracidobacterium sp.
TTGCTCACCCTGCGCGCCCTGGCGTTGATTTGCCGCATTACTGGACGGCAGGTTACCGAAACTCCATATCTTGCTAACGCGCAGATTGACCGCGAAGTAGCCAGGGCCCTCACCAAAGTTTCTGGGTATCAAGGTCTCGCCCGCGCCTGGACGCAGATTGAAGTTTCCTAACGGCGTGCAAACGATATTGGCTGGCTGGTTGCTGCAATCAACCGAATCAGCCGCTAACGATGGACGCTCGGTGAACAGTCGATCGAGGTTAGTGTCCTGGCCGGTGGTGATATTGAACGGGCGACCTGATGAAGCGGTGATCAAAGGGCTCAGAGTAACTCGCCAAGGCAGATTGATCGTCCCGAAGAAATTGAAACGGTGACGAACATCAAATCCCGCCCGTCCATACTCGCCGGTGAGATCATAGGAGTTGACCGGAAAGCTCCCAGGTCCGTCGGAGTCGTTCTGCGTTTTACTCAGCGAGTAGTGTGCAGAGAATGAGATCGTTCGATTGAATCGGTTGTTGAAGCCAATGAACAACTGGTTCTGATCAAAGCGGCCACTCGACTCGTACTGGTATATGTCGCCAACATTTCCCAAAGGACGAGTGCCATTCGAATTCAGGGCTGTAATTGACCCCGGCAATGGCGCATTGATGTCACGCGACCGAAGTACATGTTGAATGTGTATGGTATAGAAGCCCGCGAACAGCGTGGTTCGGTGGGGCAGTTGGCGCTCGACCTGAGCACCAGCTACGTAAACCGTCGGCGCCTGGAGATCCTCAGCCACACGCCAGGTGATCTGGCGCGGAGCCAGGTCTAATATCGCGGTCGGCGGCAAACTCGGAAATGCATCCAGCGCACTTGGTAACGGAGGAACAAATGTCACGACGCCGTTTACAGTCTGATACACCGGCCGCTCAGTCACAAAGAACTGCTGTTGAGTGGTCCCATTGAATCGATTCGCGTTGAGTGTATTGCCCTCGCCAAACCGATTATAGAAAACACCAGCGCCCAGTCGAATCACCATGCTTGGCGGACGCGCGGAATCGGCAGCGCCTGGCGACCAGGCCATAAACACTCGCGGAGCGAAGTTAAGCGGACTGCGAATGTTGGTTTGATTCTCGTAACGCAGGCCAAAGCCAAACGTAAGATTGGGTCGAAAACGCCAGTCGTCCTGAACGTAAATACCGGCCTCGACCTGCTTCACACTGGCCTCAGGATTGCCGCTCGAGACACTAAACTGCGAGGCACCGCCACCCATCGCGCGGATCTGAGTGGGTGTCAGGCCGAGTTGCTGCCCCAGCAGAGTGCGCCGGTATCGCTCGAGACTATCTACGAATTCTGGCTGGGTGATAATGGGATTGTTGTTAGCATCCAGCGTCGGAACGAAGCCGCCGCTGAAAACATATGTACCGCCGAAGTTACTTGGGTTGCTGTCCGTTATTCGCACCCCGCGCACGCGGCCTCCAAACTTGAGCGCGTGAGTGCCCTTTTGCCAGGCGAGGAAGTTTTGCAGTTCCCATCTGCTATTACTATTGAAAGCGTGACCTACCTGTGAACCGCCGCTGATAAAAGCTCCGCTTACATTGAGCACTGGAATAGTGTTGTCGCCGAGGCTCTCGTTACGATTGCGCGAATACTGAAAACGCGTCTCATTGATCATTGAAGCATTGAGTATCGCCGTCTCAGTAAGTGTGAAGCTCTGCGAGGTGGAAAACGTATCGTAGCCACGCTCGGGGAGAGAGAAACCGCCGACGCCAAAGTTTTGCGTCCTGGAGCGGTTATAACTGTAACGCGCAACGAGAGTGTTGTTTGTATTGAGCTGGTAGTCGATGCGGGGACTGAAACTCAGGTTCCGGCGAGGTACGACAACGCCGAAGCCTTGATCTACGGGATTGAGATTCGTATCCAGCGTTCTGACATTCACTAACTCATTATCGTCAGTCTCGCGTCGATCGAAGTCGACAAAGAACGATGCCTTCTTTTTGACTATCGGCCCACCCAGATTGCCTCCAAAGCTTCGAATTTGATAAGGAGTGCGACTACTGGAAAACGGATTACGAGAGTTTAGGCTCTCGTCCTCAAAATTAAAGAACGAACTGCCGCGAAGTTTGTCGGTGCCGGGGCGGGTGAGAATCTCGATGCGGCCCGAAGCCTGGTCGTTTTCGGCTGAGAAGGGGTTCTGATTGATACGAATTTCTCGGATCGACTCCTTGGGTGGCATCCGTCCGCCAGAGAATCCGTCAATGAAGATCTGTCCGCCATTTGGTCCCATTGCTGGTCCGGCCAGAGCCTGCAAAGCAGCAGCGAGTTCATCCGGGTCGTCGGGCAACGCGTCCAGGTCTTTGCCACTGATGATTGTTTGATTGGCGTTGTTGGTGGCATCAGTGCTGATTGGGGTTTCCGCCGCCACTGTCACCTTTTGGTCTTCAATCGTGACGTTCAGCGTGAGATCCAAAGACTGACGCTGGCCGGCTGCCAGATTGACCTCTGTCTGTTCCGATGGAGCAAATCCCGACGCGGCTGCCACCACGAAGTATTTGCCCGGAGCCAGTCCACCTAACGTGTAAACACCCTCACCATTAGTTACGGTAGTCTTTGTGGTGCCGCTTGCATCGATGACAGTGATAGTGGCCCCGACAATCGAAGCTCCTAACTCGTCTTTGACCAAACCGCGCAACGTCCCCCTGGACTGCTGAGCAAAGACGACCATCGCCGAGAAGAAAACGACAAGACCGATGATTAAACTCTGGCGTAAAAGATTTCTCAAATGTTTCATGATTGACTCTGGGGAAAGCTTGAACTGTTAGATGGCTTGTTGGGATTCGGCTCTTTAACACCGAATGACTCACGGCAAGCCAATGCCGAATTGAATTCCTGACCCTAAACCCGCAGCGGGATTGGGCGCTGATTGTCCACCGGGTTGCTGCTGTTGTCTCGCGGCCATCATGTTAAGGAGTGTGTCCGCGCCGGTTACCAGCGAGATTGCTGTCAACCGTGCAGGATCAGCCCCTTTGGTACTGGAGACAATTATCGTGTCGCCGACCTTCACATCAGCCAACGCAATTGTCGGCAGTCGTTCCAGCATCTCCTGGATGTTCACACCCCCACCCCCGCCGCCACGAAAACCGCCGCCACCTGGGCCAGGCGCACTGCCACCCGCTGGTTGCGGCCGACCGCCGCTCGGACCCTGTGCCGGTGCTCCGGGCTGTGCTGTTGGAGGGCCACCTTGACCCGCGCCAGGTCCGCGACCAAACATCGCCATTTCACCCGCCGCCGGAAACTTGCGTAGTACTGCGTCTTGCTTGATCACGACGGTCAGCGGCTGCTTCGTTTGCAGATCGTTGACTTGGATCTCACCGGTGGCTGCGTCGACCGCGCTTACCGTGCCGGCAACAGTCCGGAACGATCCGGTGACGACCTTCTCAGCGGTGAACCGGGAGCCATCCGGGCTACGTTCTCCCAACGCACGAAGCTGGTCGCCCACCTTCACCTCACCCACTGTCCCGGGTTTCGCGTCGCTGAATTTTATGGAATCGGGTGCGTAACGTCGCATCTCCACTTTTTCAGCAACCGGAATAATTACCGACTGCGTCCCCGCCATCGATCGACTAGAGATCGTAATCTCTTTTGTCTCGGGATTAACTGCTGAAACCACGCCCAGGACTCCACGTCTGCGCCACTCCGCTCGCTCAGCCTCCTGCTTCTTTGCGATGTCGGCCTTGGTCATCACGATTACCGCCCTGGCGGGCACAACCTTCTTGTCGTCTGACACCTTACCGCGGGCCAATACACGGTCACCTTCCCCAACATCGGCGAAGGTAATTTTGGTGGCGTTGGTCAGGTCTTTTTCACCTGGAGCTACACGCATGTAGACGGTAACATCACTGAGCACGGCGGTGACCAAAGAGCCAGCATCAGTTTTGACAATCACTTGCTTGCTACCCGTATCAATCGCCTTTACTTCTCCGATGACCGCGTTCGGAGTGATGCCCGGATCGCTTCCTTGCTGCGCAGTGGATCCTGCCGTAGATGTCGTGCCCTGGCCCGCCGCAACATTGGCGATCATCGTTGTCAGCATCAGGATAAAAATGAAAAAGCATTTTCTGATCATGATTCCTTAGTTCCCTTTAATTTGTTTCCTGAAAGACGGAGGCGTGCGAATACCTAACGAGGGCGACCGTCGTCCTTTTGCCTGCGCGCGTCTATCTCCGTTATCAAGGCGTCAAACTCTTGTTGCTGTTCAGCAGTCAGCAAGGCCCGCATTCGTCCGCGAGTCTTCATTCGCAACTCTTCGTATTTGGGCCTCAACTCACTGCGCAATGCACGAAACTCGTTTCCAGTCTCGTCCAAGACCTTACGCATTTCTTTTGACTGCTCTTCAGTAAGGTTTAGGTCACGACGCATCTTTTCGAACATCGCCTCGCGGTCGTGCTTGCGTGAATCCCGCAACGATGCGCTCGTGTTTGAACGATAGACGCCGCCAATGCCGACCCCGGTAACGCAGCCGAGCACAAAGACGACCACCAGTACCACCCACGTTTTTAGTCGCGATTTTGCCTTGTCAATCATCTTCCCGGCTCCCGCTCCTCCCTGGTGACGATGGTTTCGAATACTTCTTCAGCAGTTACGGGATGTCTTTCGGCGAAAACCAGATTCTCGATTCCTGAATCGCTGGTACCAAGGTATGCATCAACGCTAAACGCTGGGTTTACTGATTTGTTCCCAGTGTAAATGAAAAGGCCGAAGCTGAATGCGGCTGCTAAAACCATGGCCGGTATCGCTTTCCTTGAAATCGACCAAAACCCAGACCACATGCCACGGGCCTCGTCGGCCTCGGATTCACTGGCAATGTGAGCACGAACGCGCGCGTACAAAAAAGCCGATGAAGCCATTGCCCCGGCATCCTCGTCAGAAAGCACCGATGCGTTGACAACCCGACATCCGAGGGCGTCGACCTTTTCATTACGGCTTAAGGATTTACGAGTCATTATTTGAAATGAACCTACGAGACGGATTAAGGCCTCTATTCTAAAAACGCTCCGCTGGGCCCATCGGTTACAAGAATCTTTCGAGGATGCGGCGCAAGTCGTTTCTGGCCCTAAATACGCGAATTTTTACCTTGGCAGAGGACCAGCCCATGATTTGACCGATCTCAGCCACGGAGAGTCCTTCCACATCAAGCAAGACGAGTACAACCCTGTCTTCAGCGCTCAACCGAGAAAGCAGCTTGTTCGCCAGGTCTCTGGTAACCGCCACGGACTCGATCGACGATTGATCCGGCGGGTCGCAAAGCGCGCTGATCGTTTGGGCCTCTCCGTCCGTTAACTCGCTAATCAAACTCTCTGGGCGTCGGCGCTTTCGTCTTAGCTCGTCGTAGCAAGTATTGAAAGCAATCTTTGACAGCCACGCCGCGACCGAACCACCGCTCTTATCAGAAAAGTCCTTTAGCGCAAAATATGCCTTCGTAAAACACTCTTGCACAACGTCTTCGATTTCTTCTTTCTGTTGAAAGAACCGACCTGCGATGATTCCCACTCGCCGGCGGTGCCGCTCGAAAAGCGTTTCGAAAGCCGATTCATCGCCTTCACAAACTGCCGCGGCTAACTCAGCATCAGTTGGGCCAGTCGCAAAATCCACGATTGCAGCCATCTCTTCACTCACGCTTGAATTTTCTTGTCTCCAGTCCACTGGATGGCTGGCGTCCTTATCTGGATGTCCCGTCAACGCTGCTCCGTAGCTCGATGGTCCATATATTTCACAATGGTGCGTGGAAAACTTTGATTTCTTGCGCTTCCAGGTGAAGTTTTGACGCCTGAAGTACGCTTTCAGTCAGTGGAATGTTGCTCTACGCGACAAATCGCAGTCTGCCAGGGGTTCTTCAGTTTGCCCAGAGATATTTAAGAGACACCGCGCGCGCCTCTCTTGTGGCAGTAAGTCAACGGAGACGGCTGACGAAGGACAGCGTTGGAGATGAGAAGTGGAGAAAACCTAGACCGGCTGTGTCCGTTTCCAGCCGACGCGATATCGCGCGGTGAGGGCCAGACCGAGGCTGGTGACGATCATGACAGCAACGACGAGGGGCCAAATATAAGGCAGTGACGAAAGGGCTATCCAAAACGAGGTCCCCAGCAGCAGGGCAACGGATTCGGAATTCCTGCCAATGGGAAGAAACTTGCGCTGCAACCAGCGCCCGGTAGCAGCATAAATGACAACCCGCCCGAAAAGGCCCGCAACCACGATCAGAAAAAGGGCGAGCAACCCAATGAGTGCGCTCAGGGGTGTGGGAAAATAATGAAGACTGAATGGTACCCCCGCGCCGATTATCGCGGCGGCTACAAATCCAATTATCGCCACACGGACGGTAGTTAGTTGGAGCCGTGCTATTCCCTGGCTTATCGTTCCGGGCATTGCCGCCGTTAAAGCGAGCGACACAACAAACCAAAATAGGACGGCCAGGATGCGCAAACCTACATAGCGCGCAGACCAGTGAGGCGTAACCATTTCTGTTGGGTTCCGCATCATGTTGCGCAGTTCCTGCTCGTACCCGGCATACATTATGGTCGTACTGGACAAGCTACGATTTGGCGTCTCGTTACCGTGCCGGTAAGCACCGCCAATAACAATCACATCCCCGCCAATTCGTGATCCTTCGAGCTGGATGACTGAGCCACCAATCGCAGCCACGTCGCCTTCCACCGTGCC